>NZ_JBFRYH010000011.1:0-40190 GCF_040984445.1 Streptococcus handemini | reverse complement strand
AAAAACTGGTCAAACTGATGGCGGGAAGGCCTTTTTATTTTGCCCTAAACCACTCTACTAGACTATTTTTTTTCAAAATAAAACAGAAAACAAAAAGACAAACCAGACTCTCGACTAGTTTGTCTTCAGTCTAAAAGCTGCCCATCAGGTAGCTTTTTCTTTATTCAGTATGCTATACTGATAGAAAGGAGGTGTATGATGAAAAATTGTTTAGAGAAAAAACTACATTCAGAAAATCCAACCTATTCAGATGATGAAGTGATGTGGTTATTGGAGAATATCGGTCATTCCGATGCGGCTATTCGTGATGAATTAGTCTATATCAGCTTAGGACGTGGTTTATTTGAAGGGCTATTTACTAGAGAGCAATTCCGCTTATTGTTAGAGGAGAGTCTGGCGAAGGATTATTTACTGTATCGTATGGATCAAAGAGGACTTGCGACCTTGAAGCGTTCGTTTACTGCCTTGCTGTTAGGGCACCTCGTAGAAGTTAGTTGTTTACCGGGTAGCCCTTATTTCCAATTGGTTTCTGAGCAGGAGTATCAGAGTATTTGCCAGAAAACCTATGAGTATTTAGGAAAAGAGCAGGATTTTGCTGGTTATTCAGACAACTATGGCTGGGTGCATGCCTTTGCTCATGGAGCGGATTTAGCAGTTGCTATTGTAAAACATCCCTTTTTTCAACAAGAAGACTGGAGCAGACTATTCTCAGCATTAACAGGCATTTTCCAACGCTTACCTCAGCGATTCGTTGATGATGAGGAATGGCGACTGGCCCGTGTTATTTATGAGGCGATGAAATGTGGACATCTTCAAGAGGATATCCTAGTAGATTGGATTAAGACCTTGCATTTTCCTTTGGAAACCAATCTTGATTTTTATCGGTTTTCAGCTGTACGCTCCTGCTTGTTAGAGATTTACCTACAATTGGATAGGGAGAATCTTCTCTCTGAGGAATTAAGAAAAACAATACAGGAGAAGGTCAGCTAGAAGAGGCAGTTTGATAAAAACTTAAAAAAATCTTAGATATCAGTTGACATTTTATGATAGACATTTTATAATAGGTTATGGTACAAGATAATATAAGGAGTGAAATAATGAAGAAAAAATTATTCGTAACATTCGCAGCAGCAGCTTTGGTTGCAGCTGTAGCGCCTGCAGTATCTGCAATCGGCCCTGGTTCTATGCGTGGTGGTGGTAATAACGCTACTGTTGGTTCAAACTACGTAACAGACGCTGATATTGCTGCTCGCGTTGAAGCTGAAATCGTAGCTCGTGATGCTGACTTGGAAGCGGCAGCAGCACAAGATCCAGCAGCAGTTGCAGCAAAAGCTAAAGTTGATGCGATTTTGGCTAACGGTGGTGGTCATGAGTTTGAAGGTGCCAAAAAAGACTTTGACAACGAACTTTACAACTCAAAAATGCGTGCTACTGATAAATTCAGAGCTGAGCGTATCGCTGTTTACACAGAAGCTGCTAAAGCAGACGGTAGCTACTACGGACGTGGTGTCGTAGGAAACCAAAACTTCGACAACACTGGTGACGTAAACAAAGACGGTCAACCAGGAGCAACTGAAGAAGTGAAACCTGAAGCTAAACCTGAAGAAAAAGCTAAAGCTGAAGAAGCTGTGAAAAAAGCTGCTACTGAAGCTAAAAAAGCTGAAGCTGGTAAAAAAGCACTTCCAAAAACAAGTGCAGTAAAATAATAGTTATTTAGTATAGATAAATATTTTATAACTTGTACCATCTAGCTGCTGGAGTTATTTCAGTAGCTTTTTAAGTAGGAGAAAAGAATGGCAATGAAACGTGGAACTCGTAAAAAAACCTCTAATTCGAATAAAGAAACCAAATTATTGAAATATCTCTTGATGGCTCTTGCTTTTGTGGTAGTGGCAGTCGGGGGAGTGTATGCGACACTTGCGCTTAAGTCAGGAGTATTGCAGTCTACTCCCTCATCGTCTACTCCACCTTCTTCAAGTGTAACAGCCCCTACTTACACGGTATCTGAGGAAGAAAAGCAGTACTTGACGGAGCGGTTCAATGGCTTGAAAGCGACCAATCCTGAAACAGTAGGGTATGTTTATATTCCAGGTACGCAATTGGACGAGCCAATTGTTCAGACAGGTGACAATGCGACCTATCTGGACAAAACCTTTGAAGGCAACAACGAACCCTTGATGGGAACGGTCTTTATGGATACAGACAACAATAAAAACTTTACAGATTCCTTGACTTGGCTATTTGGTCATGCTCGTGGTAGTGCGGTACCAGACCATCGCATGTTTAACGATGTGAATTTTTATGATAGCCAGACCTATTTTGATGCTCACCCGTACGTGGTAGTGGAAACTCCTGAGAGAAAACGCTATTACGAAGCGATGTTTATGATTATCGTACCAGAAACGACAGCCTTTTATCGGACATCATTTGATAGCAAGGCAGATTTTAAAAAGCAATTAACAGATGTTGAAAAAGATGCTGTCACGAAAAGCAAAAACTTGAAGATTAACGAGAATGATAATTATCTCGTCCTATCAACTTGTCGCGAAGAGGATGATACCATTCGTGCCAACCTCTACGTACGTGAAATTCCAGATAGTGAATTAGCAGACTTCCTTGCTCAACATGGTAGCCAGTTGGCCTATACACCGACAAGATAAGGATTGGAAAGTTTGACTTTCTGCCCAGCCTCGTTGTGAGGACATCCGTATAAAATTGGAGAGACAGTGGTTCTCTCCTTTTGATTTTACCTAGCCGATCATCGCTAATTCTTCGTTTTTTTGATATAATAAGGTCAGAAATGAACTAAAGGAGTCAATCATGATTTTAATTACAGGTAGTAATGGGCAGTTGGGTACAGAGCTTCGCCATTTATTGGATGAGCGTGGTGTCAAGTATGTCGCAGCTGATGTGGCAGAAATGGATATTACTGATGCTGAAAAGGTCGCGGCCTTCTTTGAAGAAGTACAACCAAGTATTGTTTACCATTGTGCAGCCTACACAGCGGTTGATATGGCAGAAGACGAAGGTAAGGAGTTGAACTATGCCATTAACGTGACAGGTTCTGAAAATATTGCAAAGGCGGCAGAGCAGTACGGAGCAACCTTGGTCTATATCTCGACAGACTATGTCTTCAATGGAGAGTTACCGATAGGGAAAGAGTGGCAAGTAGATGATCAGCCAGATCCCCAGTCAGAATACGGTCGTACCAAGCGTTTGGGTGAAGAAGCTGTTGAGAAATACGCTAGCAAATTTTACACAGTACGTACAGCTTGGGTATTTGGAAATTACGGAAAAAACTTCGTCTTTACCATGCAACATCTGGCAGAGACTCGTGATACCTTGACAGTTGTAAATGATCAGCATGGCCGTCCAACTTGGACGCGTACCTTGGCCGAATTTATGGTTCACCTCGTAGAGACCAAGCAGGAATTTGGTTATTATCATTTGTCAAATGATGCTACAGAAGATACAACGTGGTTTGACTTTGCGATTGAGATTTTAAAAGATATGGACACCGAGGTATTGCCAGTTGATTCCAGTCAATTTCCAGCAAAAGCAAAACGACCATTCAATTCGACAATGAGTTTAGAAAAGGCAAAGGCAACAGGCTTTGTGATCCCAACCTGGCAAGAAGCCTTGGCAGCCTTCTATCAACAGGAGAAAAAATAATCGCTTCATTGACTAGATAAAAGGAGCCGAGGATCAGCAGAAGGAAGTTAGGCAGATTTTCCCAGTCTTTCGTAAATGTGCAGTCGGTATATGAAATCTCCATCCCGAGACGGATGTATTGATGTTCAAACTAGGCTATACTATAGTCAATCCTAATTATTTTTCATTATCTCCTTAGAGCATCAGTCCAGTGGCTGGTGCTTTTCTGTGAAGAGAATTGTCAAAGTAATGAATCTCCGAAGGAGGTTGCTTGCATCCGCACGCACTATCTAATAAAGTATCGAAAAATGCTAATTTTGACATTAATAGAGTATGAATGGATAGTGTGTGGGATTTATGGTATAATTATCTGATTACACTTTTTAGAGTTTAGGATACGATGAGACACATTTTTATTATTGGTAGCCGTGGCTTGCCAGCCAAATACGGTGGTTTCGAAACTTTTGTCGAACAACTAGTTACCTATCGAAAAAACACGAATATTCAATATCATGTGGCCTGTTTGTCGGATGAAACACACCATGTTCATACCCTTTACAAGGGTGCGGATTGTTTTACTATCAATCCCCCTAAATTGGGACCGGCACGCGTCATCGCCTATGATATGCTAGCAATTCGTTATGCGCTTTCTTTCATCAAAAAGGAGCAGATAGAGCAGCCGCTTTTCTATATTTTAGGTAATACAATTGGAGCTTTTATTGCACCCTTTGCTCGCCAGATTCATGCCATTGGGGGAACGCTTTTGGTCAATCCAGATGGTTTGGAATGGAAACGGAGTAAATGGCCACGTCCTGTACAGCAGTATCTCAAGTATTCGGAAAAGCTGATGACACGGCACGCAGATAAGATTGTTTCAGATAATGAAGGGATTGAGGAGTACATTCAAGTAGCCTATCCATGGGCAAAGACGACCTGTATTGCCTATGGAACAGACCTAACCCCTACGACTTTGACGAACGAAAGTTCAGAAGTACGAGCGTTTTTTGATCGTTTTCAATTAGTAGAAAAAGGCTATTACTTGGTTGTGGGGCGCTTTGTACCAGAAAATAATTATGCGACCATTATTCGGGAATTTATGGCAACACAGACATCTAGGAAATTAGTCATTATTTGTAATCATGAAGGGGCATCTTATTTTGAGAAGTTGAAAGCAGAAACGCAATTTGACACTGATGAGCGGGTTGTATTTGCTGGGACGGTCTATCAGCAGGACTTGTTGAAATATATTCGACAGGAAGCGCGTGCCTACCTGCATGGTCATGAGGTTGGGGGCACCAATCCAGGTTTACTAGAAGCACTTGCCCAAACCAATGAGAATCTGATTTTGGGAGTTGATTTCAACCAAAAAGTAGCGCTTGATACTGCCCATTATTGGACGAAAAAAAAGGGCAGTTTAACTGCTTTACTCAATCAGATAGATGTGCAAGAGGAAAATCGAGAATTAGGACAGGCGGCAAAAGAACGAATGGCTTCTCACTATACTTGGGCAAAAATAGTTGACCAGTATGAGGACTTATTTTTATCATGAGAGTACATATTTTATTATCCACCTACAACGGTGCACGATTTTTAAGAGAACAGATTGAGAGCATTCGCAGACAAACGGTTTCTGATTGGACTTTGTTGATTCGGGATGATGGATCAAGCGATGGCACAAGGGAAATCATCAAGGAATATTGCCAAAAAGATGAGCGAATTTGCTTCATCAACCCAGATGATACAACAAATCTTGGTGTGATAAACAGCTTTCACACCCTCTTGCAGTATAAAGTAGCAGATTATTATTTCTTTAGTGATCAAGATGATGTGTGGCTGGAGCAGAAATTAGAATGGCAGTTAGAAGAGGCTCAGGCTTACCCAGCAGACAAGCCCTTACTAGTTTATACCGATTTAACTGTTGTTGGACAGGATTTGACGGTCATGCATGAAAGTATGATCAAAACGCAGTCGGATCATGCCAATACCCTTCTTGTTCAGGAATTAACAGAAAATACCGTCACAGGTGGCGTAGCTATGGTCAACCATGCCTTGGCGGAGCTTTGGACAGGACAAGAAGAGCATGCCTTACTGATGCATGATTGGTATTTGGCGCTTGTCGCGACAGCTTTAGGAAATCTTGTCTATATTGACAAGCCAACCGAACTCTACCGCCAGCATGAAGCGAATGTCTTGGGAGCTAGAACCCTCAAAAAACGAATGCACAATTGGATTCGCCCTCATGTACTATTTGCAAAATACTGGAAACTGATTAAGGACAGTCAAAGTCAAGCTAAAAATCTCTTGAATCTCCCCTTATCAGCGAAGGATAGAGTACTGGTAGAGAACTTTATAACCATTATGGATGTTCCCTTTATGGAGCGACTCAAACGTATACGTGTGTATGGTTATCGGAAAAATAAGGCCTTTCACACCCTTGTTTTTACTAGTCTCATCCTCACAAAATTTGCCTATAAGGAGTAAATGATGAATTTATTTCATAAAAAAAATATGATTTTATTAAAAGAAATGGTCAAAACCGACTTTAAATTGCGTTATCAAGGGAGTTTGATTGGTCATTTATGGTCGATTTTGAAACCACTGTTGCTATTTACGATTATGTATCTCGTATTTGTGCGCTTTTTACGCTTTGATGATGGAACCCCTCATTATGCCGTGAGTTTGTTGCTCGGTATGGTAACGTGGAACTTCTTTACAGAAGCGACCAATATGGGGATGATGTCCATTGTCTCTAGAGGGGATTTGCTTCGGAAATTAAACTTTTCCAAATCGATCATTGTTTTTTCTGCTATTGCAGGGGCAGCCATTAACTATGCGATTAACTTATTAGTCGTTTTCATCTTTGCACTGATTAACGGAGTGAATTTCTCCTATGGATTTTTAGTGATAATTCCACTTTTCCTTGAACTAGTTCTGCTAGCAGCAGGCGTTTCCTTTATTTTAGCAACAGCCTTTGTGAAATATCGTGATATTGGTCCTATCTGGGAAGTTGTTTTGCAAGCAGGTCTATATGCAACGCCAATCATTTATTCGCTGACCTTTATCTTGCAACGTGGACAAGAGAAGATTGCCAAAGTAATGATGTTAAATCCGATGGCACAAATCATTCAAGACTTACGTCATTTTATCGTTTATTCTGGTAGCCTACGTGGTTGGGATTTATTTGGCAATCCTTGGTTTGGGATGATTCCCTATATGTTACCAATGATCATTTTTATGGTAGGCTATACGATTTTTGAGAAAAATTCTAAGAGATTTGCGGAGATTCTATAATGACAAAAACTATCGCTGTGAAAGTAGACCATGTCAGCAAGTATTTTAAATTACCCACAGAAGCCAGTCAAAGTTTACGAACAACCTTGGTTAATCGTTTTAAAGGCATTAAAGGCTATCAGGAGCAACATGTTTTAAAAGATATTTCTTTTGAAGTAGAAAAAGGCGATTTCTTTGGGATTCTTGGGCGAAATGGCTCTGGAAAATCGACACTGTTAAAAATAATTTCAGAAATCTATGTTCCTGAAAAGGGAAGTGTCACCATTGATGGGAAGTTAGTTTCCTTTATTGAATTGGGAGTTGGTTTCAATCCAGAATTGACCGGACGAGAAAATGTCTATATGAATGGCGCCATGCTTGGTTTTTCGACAGAAGAGATTGATGCCATGTATGATGACATCGTTGACTTTGCAGAACTTCATGAGTTTATGAACCAGAAATTGAAGAATTATTCGAGCGGTATGCAGGTTCGACTTGCCTTTTCGGTTGCCATTAAAGCGCAAGGTGATGTCTTGATTTTGGATGAAGTATTAGCGGTTGGAGATGAAGCCTTTCAGCGGAAATGTAACGATTATTTCCAAGAACGCAAAAAAAGCGGCAAGACGACTATTCTGGTCACTCATGACATGGGTGCAGTCAAAAAATACTGCAACAAAGCCGTTTTGATTGAAAATGGATTGGTCAAAGCGATTGGGAATCCAGAAAATGTTGCCAATCAATACAGCTTTGACAATACTATTCCGATTCATCAGGATTCGAATGAAGGAGAGGCTGAAGGACAGGAAGAACAAGTCCAAGTTGAAAATTTCCGCTTACAATTATTATCAAAACAACAGATTGCTCCGGGAGAGCCTGTTCACTTTGAAATTGATTTTGATGTCGTAGAAGATATTGAGACCTATATCGCCTTGTCATTGACGGATATTGATCGCAATATTTGGATTTATAATGATAATTCACTCGATCAGCTGATGACTGGGAAAGGGCATAAAACGATTCATTACCAATGCTCACTCCCAAATGTCAACAACTTAAAATTAAAATTGGAAGTGACCGTTCGAAATGCAGCTGGTGAAATGTTAGCTTACTCGGACGCCACTCAAACGCCTATTATTATGGTACAACGAACAGATATCGCCTTTGATGATAAATCTGCTCAGGACTCTGCAACTGGTTTAATCCAGAGAAATGGAACGTGGAGATTTGAAAAATGAAACCTGTAATTTCGGTAGTTGTAACTTGCTATAATCATGAACAGTTCATCGAGGAGTGTCTCAGAAGTATATTTTCTCAGACATATCCTATGATTGACTTATATGTCTATAATGACGGCTCTACGGATCATTCAGAGGAGGTCATTCTAAATGTTTTGAAAGACTCCCCATTTGAAAGCACTAGCTATAAGCACCATGAGAATTGTGGCTTGGTCAAGACCCGAAATAAGGCGCTCGAACAAGTAGGTGGAGATTTTGTATTATTTGTCGATAGTGATGATTTTTTACCTACGAATTTTATCGAGGAACTTGTTCAAACGGCTCTTCAAGAAGACGCTGATATTGTGTATGCTAAGCTAAAAAATCCAGCAGATAACACAATCGTGATTGATACACAAGAATATAATCTGGGGTCCCTATTTTTGGGGAATTATATTTCAGCCACATCTTTAATCCGTAAGGAAACGATTGGGGATAGTCGCTATGATGAATATTTAAATTATAAAAAGTTGGAAGATTATGATTTCTATCTACATTTAATCTTAGAAAAGGGAGCAAAACCTGTCCCAAATCATACAACTTTCTTAAACTACAGAGTACTTGCGAACTCAATGTCAGCTAGGAACAACCTTTTAAAGCATTACATAGCCTATATCTACATTCTTGCAAAGTATCAAAAGCTTGCTCCAAAAGAAGTAGAATATGCAATTGATATTCATTTTAATCATAATAGACAGTTAGCTGTAGCAAACCAAAAGGTTACAATTTATATGGCAGATGCAGAAGGGCTATTTTCAGAAGAAAACAAGCTTCAATTCCCTATTGCCAATGCAGCGGCTATTACCTTTGACCTTCCTGAGACTTGTCAGCATATCCGAGTTGACTTATCGGAGATACCTAGTTGTTATGAGCAAGTCAGCTTGACCTCACAGGAAACGGGAGAGGAAATTTTACCAGGCTTTACAAATGCGATTATATTGGAGAAGTCCTATCTATTTCCAAATCCTGATCCACAGATGATTTATGAAATTCCTGCTACAACAAACCGAATCTATACCTTATCTTACCAGTTATATGAGATGGATAATCTCCACTCGGATGATTACGTTGTAAAAATTCTTGCTCAGAACTTACTCGATATGACAGTAAAAGTGAAAGAATTGGAACAATATAAGTTAGGATTTGACCAAAAACAACAGCAGCTTGAAGAAGTTACGGATCAATACAATCGGGTCATTACTTCTCGTCGTTGGACAATTCCGACTAAACTATTAAATTTCTTTAGGAGAAAATAATGAAACGCCTATTACTATATGTGCATTTTAATAAATATAATACCATCAGCTCACATGTTGAGTACCAGCTAATGCACATGCGACCACTTTTTTCAAAAGTTGTCTTTATCTCAAACAGTATTCTTTCCCTAGAAGCAGTAGAGCATTTACAAGAGGCTAACTTGATTGATGCCTTTATCCAACGTGAAAATAGTGGCTTCGATTTTGCAGCTTGGCGGGATGGAATGAATCAGGTTGGTTTTTCTCATTTAGAAGAATATGATTCGGTTACCTTGATGAATGATACTTGCTTTGGTCCTTTGTGGGATATGGAAGAGGTATATCATCGTTTTGAAAGTGATGAGAGAGTTGATTTTTGGGGAATGACCAATCATCGTGAGACAAGAGAAGTGAAAGAACATATCCAGAGTTACTTTGTTTCATTTAAACATGAGGTGATTTGCTCCCCAGCCTTTCAAGACTTTTGGTCTACTGTTCAAGATTTTACAGATGTACAAGAAGTGATCGATCACTATGAAACGCAAGTGACGACTTCTCTTGTTCAAGCAGGTTTTCGTTATCAAACCGTTTTTAATACGATTGATGCTGACACCACAGGGATGAGACATCCTGACTTCTCTTATTACAATCCGACCAGTATTTTAAGCCATAAGGTTCCATTTATTAAAGTAAAGGCCTTTGAAGGTAACCAAATTATTGCACCCTTTATTTTGGAAGAGATTGGGAGAACATCAGATTATCCTGTTGATCTGATTATCTACCACATGTCAAAAGTATTTAGTCCTACTCGTGACTATCTATTAGGGAAGAAATACCATAGAGATATGGCTATTAGCAATCGCTTAAAAGATGCGAAAGTAGCGATTCACTTGCATACCTTCTATGTTGACTTGTTAGAAGAGTTTTTAGATGCATTTGAAGGATTTGTTTTTACCTATGATTTATATTTGACGACCAATACTGAGGAAAAAATCAAGGAAATTCAGGAAATCTTGGATAGACGGAATGTATCCGCAACTATTCGATTAACTGGAAATATTGGACGTGATGTCTTGCCGATGTTGCAATTAAAAGAGGAATTGGCTCAATATGAGTATGTTGGACATTTCCATACCAAAAAATCAAAAGAGGCAGACTATTGGGCAGGACAATCATGGCGAACAGAATTGATTGATATGCTAGTTAAACCTTCAAATGAAATTCTCTCCAGTATGATCGAAACAGAAGAATTGGGAATGATGATTGCAGATATTCCTAGTTATTTCCGTTATGTTCGTATGGATCCGTGGGCAGAACTCGGAATGATTCCGTTTATGGAAGAATTATGGGAAAAAATGGCCTTGCCGAAACAAATGGATTTTTATGAAGCGGATGTTTTTGTCATGAGTTATGGAACCTATATTTGGTTTAAATATGACGCCTTAAAACCCTTGTTTGAGATTGGGTTAACAGAAGCAGATGTTCCTAAAGAACCATTGCCACAAAATACCATTCTTCACGCTATTGAGCGCTTATTAGTCTATATTGCATGGGCACAGGGGTATGATTTTAGAATCAGACAAAATCCAAATCCTATTCCTCCATTTGTAGATAATCGTCTTTTAAATAGAAGACAATTAGAGCAATTTAGCCCATATGCCTATATTGATTTCACCTATTTTGGTGGCGTAAAAGGTGCACTGAAATATTTACGAAAATCATGGGTGAATACATTTAAATATCTTTTTAAACGATTATTAGGGAAGTAAGAGATGAAACGTTATTTTGAAAAAAATAAGTGGCTAGATTTTTTAGAAGGCGTATTAATCTGTGGGTTTGGACTTGCATTAAATTGGCAAATCTTCTTTAAAATTTATTCACCAATAATAGCTTGGAGCATATATGCTATTGGAATAGTAGGCTTTGTTTACTGTGTGAGTTGTGCATTTAGAAAAAGCTTATTATTAAAGTTAGTATTGGGATATATCACCTATATAATAATATCTTATTTTATATTAACTACACGTAATCTGAATAACGGTCAGTTCGATGTTTGGGATTTTTCAACGAATCATTTGTGGGAGCTGTCTTCTATTCCAACACTTCTAGGAATTATGATTTTAGGGACTGTTTTATATTTATTGTATGATAAGATTTCTATACTAGATAAGATAAAAAGAAGAGAACTTAATTCAAAAGAAAATGTATTGGTAGCTTTACTTCTATCAGTTTGTATTTTATCTGATAGTAAGTTAACAAGTTTTTTATGGGGTTCGCCTAATGATATAGACTCGTATATGTTTCTTGCTCAAAATGCAATTATATGGTTAGAGTGTACAGTTTTAACCTATATTGTCTTCGATAGTTTTGATGCGATCGGAAAAAACAAACCTACCTTATCTCTTGCATGTACCACAAGTCTTTTATTAGCAGTAGTATTTAATTATACGTTGCAAATAGGAGTTAAGGAAGAAGCTGAATTATTAGGAAGATATGTATTTCCTGGCGCAACACTTTACCAAATTTTAGTACTATTTCTACTTTTTCTGTTTACATATTTGCTTATTAACCGTTTTATATCAGCAACCCTTTTGTTGCTAAGTAGTGGAATATTATTTTCAATAGTTAATATGCTGAAAGAGAGTATGAGAAGCGAGCCATTATTAGTGACTGATTTTGTCTGGCTACAAGATGTTGGACTATTAATGAGTTTTATCACTCAAGAGACTTTACTAATGATGGTTGTTATTATTTTGTTGCCGATTTTGATTTGGTGGTTTTGCAAGGATAAAGTGATGAGAGGCCCGATCTTGGTGAACAAAAAAATACAAGCAAGCATGCTTCTTATTATAAGTACAATCTTTGTGGGTGTTTTTATTGCTTTCTCTAATGAGGAAAATGGAAAAATCCAACATAACATACCTATTATTACGACTTTGAATAACTGGTATGATATTAATTGGATGGGATTTGCGACAAACGCTCGTTATAAATCATTGATGTATGTATGGACAAAGCAGTTGACAACAGATATTATGGATCAGCCACAAGACTATAGTCAGGAAAGAATTGATTATATCGCAAAGAAATACACCGATTTAGCAAAAGACTTAAATCAAGAAAGAACAGAGTCAATTGCGAATCAGACTGTTATTTATGTCCTTAGCGAAAGTTTATCGAACCCAAATAGAGTTGAGGGAGTACAATTAACGAAGGATATCTTAGAAAACATTGATAATATTAAGTCTCAAACGACAAGTGGTTTGATGCGTTCGGATGGTTATGGCGGTGGAACGGCTAATATGGAGTTTCAAACTTTAACAGGATTGCCGTTCTATAATTTTTCATCCTCGGTTTCTGCTATCTACACAGAAGTTGTTCCTAAGATGTCGGTACTACCGTCTATTAGTGATTTATATGAATCCGACAGTAGGCTCGTCCTACATCCATCAGGAGCTAATAACTATGGACGGAAAAATGTGTATCGTCGTCTGGGTTTTTCGAAGTTAATTTTTGCAACAGATTCGGACAACACATTTTCATCAGTAATGAAAAAAGGTGTGAGTATTAGCGATAAAACAGTCTATGATAATGTGTTGAAGGAGTTAGATTCATCGAAAAATCAATTCTTTTCTGTGATTACGATGCAAAATCATGCACCTTGGTCTGTAGGGGAACCAGTTGATGTTGTAGCTTATAATGATTCCTTTACGAAAGAAGAAAACGGAGCTTTGACAGAGTATGCTAGATTGGCTAGCTATACAGATCATGACACAAAAGAATTTTTAGATAAATTATCACAAATCGATAAAAGGATAACGGTTGTTTTCTATGGCGATCACCTGCCAGGCTTATACCCTTCTGCAGCCTTTAAAGATAATCCAGATAGTCAATATCAGACAGATTATTTTATCTGGAGTAACTATAATACACAGCACACACTAAATTATCCACTTGTAAATTCTAGTGATTTTACAGCTGAATTGTTAGAGCATACTAATTCAAAAGTATCGCCTTACTATGCCTTACTAACTCAGGTTTTACAAAAAGCTAGTATAGATAAGGATCACTTTGATTCTGATCAAAAAGAGATAGCAGATGATTTGAAGTTGCTTCAGTATGATATTACACTAGGGAAAAACTACATTAGCAAGCATCTGGATTTTTTTAAGGTAGGAGAATAATATGGAAAAATTATTAAAAATAGGTAACTCAATATTTTTCGTACTAATGGCATTTTGGACATATTTTTCTATTTACTTTTTGTTCCAATACTTAAATGTTGATTATACAAATTTGACTAGTTCGCAAGCGAAATTATTAATTGCTTTCACAATACTAATGATAATAGCTTATCATTTTCGAAAACAGGTAGGGAGCTGGATCGTTTCGTTTTATCGTTTGATTATAGTTCACAAAGCCTTGCTTTTGCTTCCATTGTGTTTATTTCAATTGTTGATTTTACTAACAAGCGTGGGACTGGCTGCAGCTGATACCACCATTGTGTATAATATGGCAACCGATCCTAGCTTTGCGCATACAACAGACTACATCTCAATCTATCCTAATAATTTCTTGCTTCTTCTTTGGTTTAAACTTAATTATTTTATTGCAGGGCAAAATCTCGTTGTTCTTCTTGCCTTTTGGAATGTGTTATTTATCGACGGAGCGATTGTGCTGATTTATCTTACAAATAAATCAGCACTTGGTCAAAGAGTTGCAAATCTATCATATCTAATGATGATCTTGATCTTAGGACTATCACCTCAATACATCTATACTTATTCAGACCCAATTACGCTTTTCGTTCTTAGCATCTTTATCTATATGGTAGTTCGCCTGATGAAAACACCTAACTTTCTGGGCTTTATTATTGCAGGATTAGTTTTAGCAATCGGATATGGTTTGAGACCAACTGTTCTGATTTTTATCATTGCAGGCTTGATTTCCTTTGTGTATTACTGTTTGATGACGAAAGATAAAAAGCGTATCAAGACTTACTTGATCGGAATTACTGTAGCGACTCTCTCTTTTTTGATGTTCAACAGAGCTACTCACTATGTGTTGGAACATCAGCAGTTTGTTAGATATGAACAGAATATGAGTCGGACTTTGCTGTACTACGTTGATTTAGGTCTCACTTATTCAGGGAACATCCATGCGGAGATTTCTCCAGAAGTAGCTGCTGCTACCGGCGATAATCGAAATAAAATGGCAGTAGCTGAAATCAAACATCGTTTGAAAAATTATAATTTTGCTTCTTTTACTGGACATATTTACTACAAATATTATTGGATGGTTGGAGAAGGTATGTTTGGTTGGCTTCAAGAGCGTGTATTAAGCGAACAACAATTGCAGGCTATCCCGTGGCTACAGAGAGTACAAAGTACAAAGATTGCACAATACATTCGATCGTTTATCTACGTAGAAGGAGGGAGATATTATCTTTATGCCTTAGGTATTCAGATAATATGGATTATCATTTCTTTGGGCTTATTATTATTCTGTAAATTCTATAATACTAAGAATTTATATCAACTTTGGATGCAAATCACGATTTTTGGTGGATTATTGTTCCTATTTATTTTTGAAGCAGGTCGCTCTCGTTATTTGATTCAATTTTTACCAGCTATTATAACTGTGTCCTCAATTGGATGGGAGGGTTTTAGACCTAATGTCCGACCTACATTCACTTTAAAATCTAGATAAATTAAAAAAGGAGAATGCAATGAATAACGTCAATCCGATTCTTTATATCGTTATTCCCTGCTACAACGAAGAGCAAGTACTTCCAGAAACGTCAGGTCTCTTTTTAGCAAAATTAGAAGAGCTTATTGCAGATGAAACGGTATCAGAAGAGAGTAAAATCATGTATGTCAACGATGGGAGCTCGGACAGGACATGGGAATTGATTGAAGAATATTCAAGTAATCCTCATGTAATTGGAATATCTCAGTCTCGGAATCGTGGGCACCAAAGTACCGTATTAGCGGGAATGATGGAAGCAAAAGAAGTTGCGGATATTGTGATTACCATTGATTGTGATGGACAAGATGATATCAATTGTATGGATGAAATGGTAGCAGCCTATCAAAATGGGGCAGAAGTAGTCTATGGTGTTCGTAAAAAACGTACGACAGACACCTTTTTCAAGAGAGTGACAGCAGAAGGATTTTATCATTTACTGGAAAAACTAGGGGTTGAAATTATCTTTAATCATGCCGATTATCGTTTGATGTCAAAGCGTGCCCTGGATGCTCTTGCGGAATTTTCCGAGGTTAATTTATTTTTACGTGGAATGGTTCCGATGGTAGGTTTCAATTATGCGATTGTAGAATATGATCGTTTTGAACGGATTGCAGGAGAAAGCCATTATCCATTCAGTAAAATGTTAGGTCTTGCTATTGACGGCATTACAAGTTTGAGTGTCAAACCGCTACGCTTCATTACAGGATTGGGTCTTATAACTTCGATTGTTTCTTTTCTATTTATCTTATGGACTATTTTCCGACACTTTTTTGGCTTTACAGTTTCAGGATGGGCTAGTACGGTAACAATTATTGCCTTTATTGGTGGGATTCAACTCATATCAATCGGCATTATTGGTGAATATATTGGCAAGATTTACTTAGAAACGAAAAAACGTCCTCGCTATATTATTGATAAGCGAACAGATGAAATGGATTAAATGATTTTACAAAATAGAATAGTCTCCTATTCTATTTTTTTTTATTTTATGGTACACTATTAGTAGGAGGGGCGATATGATTAAGATATTTGGTCGTGTGAGATATCATTGGCAACCAGAGTTATCCTGGTCGATTATTTATTGGTCGTTAACGATTACTCCGGCATTTATTGCCTTATCCCTTGTACTTGAACGGGCTCGTATTTCAAACACCATTATTCAATTATTTTTATTGGTGATTGTCATGTTTGGCATTGGTTGGCACCGATATTTTGTTATCGATGATGAATACTTAAAAATTGCGTCAGCCAATCCGATTTCATCAAAAAAAATACAGATCACAACCATTTCTAAAATAGAGGTTACGTATCTGTTCATTAAGATATTTTCAGATGATATGCCCAACGGGAAGGTATATTATATTCGTAAGTGGCCTAAAAAATACTTTATCAATGCGTTGGCATTAAATACTCACTTTCAAGGTGAAATTATTTTGACGGATCATCTTGTTACTCAGGACTATTTTGAGGAGTATTATGCAGAGCATGCGCGTAAGTCAATCTGATATGATGGCTTTGGTGGGACAGGATTTGACGGCTTGGAGAATGGCTGGGTCATCAGGATAGCTGTCGCTGTCTGCATCGGTATGAGCAAGTAGGACAATTCCCTCATCGTCATAGTCAAATATGTCAGAATAGGTTTGGCACAGACCACAGGCGATACATTTTTCTGGATATAGTTTTATTTTCATAGTATTATTGTAATGAGATTTTATAAAAAAAACAAGGAGAAAGATTGATATGTCACAAGAACCATGGAACGAAGAAATTTATGAAGGTGCAGATGAGAGCAGGAGAAGTCGCTCGAGTCGCGGGAAGTCGAATTCGATGTTCTTCACGATTTTAGGAATTGTGTTTGTGATTATTGTTTTGCTGATTACGGTGATTGGCCTGTATCTCTCTAGTGGAGGAAGCAAGACGGATTCTACAAAAGAATTTTACAATACGAGCAGCCAGAGCAAGACAGATGAATCTGCAGCTAGTACAAGCAGTTCAAGCTCAACAAGTTCATCATCGACCTCAAGTTCTACGTCGACAGACGAGTCAACGGAGCAGTCGTCAACCACTTCAAGTTCCAGCGCAGCTGAAGGAACTACTTTATCAGTTCAACCTGGTGAAGGAGAGGCTTCAATTGCAGAGCGGGCTGGCATTTCCATTGCTGAACTAGAGCGCTTGAACCCAGATAAATTGACTGGTCCTGGTGGTACTTGGTGGGCAAATCCAGGAGATATTGTAAAAATTAAGTAAGAGGGAATATGAAATCAATTCAAATCGCCATAGATGGCCCTGCCTCAAGTGGTAAGAGTACGGTCGCAAAATTGATTGCAAAAGCGTTTGGCTATACTTATCTAGATACAGGAGCGATGTACCGAGCAGTCACCTACTTAGCTCTCCGCCACCAATTGACCAAAGATAACACGGAGGATATACTCTCTTTACTAGAGGAGCATCCGATTGCCTTTGGGCGGAATGAAGCAGGGGAGCAACTGGTATTTGTCGGAGATGTTGACATTACTCATGCTATTCGAGAAAATGATGTCACTAATAACGTTTCATGGGTATCTGCTCTTGCTACTATCCGTGAGAAATTAGTTGATCTGCAGCGCAAAATTGCCGCTCAAGGTGGTATTGTGATGGATGGCCGCGATATTGGGACCGTTGTTCTTCCAGATGCAGAGTTAAAGATTTTCTTAATTGCTTCAGTGGAAGAAAGAGCCTTACGCCGCTTTAGGGAAAATCAGGGAAAAGGGATTTCAGCTGATTTGGAACGGTTGAAAGAAGAAATAGCTCTTCGTGATTATAAAGATAGCACGAGAGCTGTCTCCCCTCTGAAGGCAGCAGATGATGCCATTACATTTGATACGACGGGGGTGTCGATTGAGGGTGTAGTTGAATTTATTTCAGAAAAAGCTAAAGAAATTCTTGACAAGTAGAAAAGATGATGCTATACTATATGCATTGGGAAAAGAAGAAGTGAGAGCTTCTCGCCTTGCGACTAACGTTGTCTGGCTCTACGTATTAAGTTTTCTTCGGAAAGATAATGATGTAGTGACGGACTTGTATGTTAGCAAGTCCGTTTCTCTTTTCTTGAAAAAAATAAAATGAGGTGAAAGCCATAGCAAAGCAAGATTTGTTCATCAATGATGAAATTCGTGTGCGTGAAGTTCGTCTTATCGGTCTCGAGGGTGAACAGTTAGGAATTAAACAACTCAACGAAGCCCAAGCGATAGCTGATAGTGCTAACGTTGATTTAGTATTGATTCAACCGCAAGCTAAACCACCTGTTGCGAAAATTATGGACTATGGTAAGTTCAAATTTGAGTATCAGAAAAAACAAAAAGAGCAACGCAAAAAACAAAGCGTTGTGACGGTCAAGGAAGTACGTCTTAGTCCGACCATTGATAAGGGAGACTTTGATACGAAACTTCGTAATGCCCGTAAATTCCTTGAAAAAGGAAATAAAGTGAAGGTATCAATTCGTTTTAAAGGACGGATGATTACTCACAAGGAAGTTGGAGCAAAAGTCTTGGCAGAATTTGCTGAAGCAACGCAAGATATTGCGATTATTGAGCAAAGAGCTAAGATGGATGGACGTCAAATGTTCATGCAACTTGCACCGGCTTCAGAGAAAAAATAGGCTTACTAAGCAAAAGGAGAATTAAAATGCCAAAACAAAAAACTCACCGCGCATCAGCTAAACGTTTCAAACGTACAGGTTCTGGTGGATTGAAACGCTTCCGCGCTTATACTTCACACCGTTTCCACGGTAAAACTAAAAAACAACGTCGTCACCTTCGTAAAGCAGCAATGGTACATTCAGGTGACTTCAAACGTATCAAAGCAATGCTTACAGGACTTAAATAAGTCGAACTACTAGAAATTAGAGAATTATTCGGAGGAAAATATAAATGGCACGTGTTAAAGGTGGCGTTGTATCACGCAAACGCCGTAAACGTATTTTAAAATTAGCTAAAGGTTACTATGGTGCAAAACACATCTTGTTCCGTACTGCAAAAGAACAAGTAATGAACTCTTACTACTATGCATACCGTGACCGTCGTCAGAAAAAACGTGATTTCCGTAAATTGTGGATTACTCGTATCAATGCGGCAGCTCGTATGAATGGTTTGTCATACTCACAATTGATGCATGGTTTGAAATTGGCTGAAATTGAAGTAAACCGTAAAATGTTGGCTGACCTTGCTGTAAATGATGCAGCTGCTTTCACAGCACTTGCAGACGCAGCAAAAGCTAAACTTGGTAAATAATGAAAAAAGATGGGAGGAATCTCATCTTTTTTTGCGGAAATAGGAGGAAGACAGATGATCCGCTGGATATTTTTTGATGTTGGGTCGACCTTGGTAGATGAGACAGTCTCTTATCAGCGATTTGC
The DNA here is from genome assembly GCF_040984445.1 of Streptococcus handemini. Classification (NCBI taxonomy): domain Bacteria; kingdom Bacillati; phylum Bacillota; class Bacilli; order Lactobacillales; family Streptococcaceae; genus Streptococcus; species Streptococcus handemini. Next base: position 20,619 of record NZ_JBFRYH010000011.1, on the reverse strand, counting down.
AAATGAGTGTGCACTGGTTTTACGTGGTCATGGAAAGCAGGTGTCTGCGACAGAATTTTTGGGAAAAATGCAGGAGATGGCAGCACTGGGAGAAGCCCCTATCAGAGGTGCTTGGTCTTGGTATGGTTTGTCGGCCAGTTTACGTCCTAGATGGAAGCATATAGATGAAATACTCTACCCTGATGTCATTCCGACTTTGACCTATCTTAGCCAATTCTATCACTTGGGGATTATTGCTAATCAAGGACGAGGATTAGAGGAGCGATTGGAAGTGTTTGGAATTCGCTATTTCTTTGATAGGATTGTCTGTTCAGAAGAAATTGGTTATAAAAAGCCTGATCGAGTGATTTTTGATATCGCTTTAGCAGACGCGAATTGTAGAGCTGAAGATGCTATTTATATCGGAGATCGTATGGACAATGATATTCTGCCCGCAAAGGCAGTAGGAATGCGAACAGTACATATTTTACAAGGAATGGGACCTCATTGCTGTCAAAACACAACATTAGAAAGTGATATCACCATTGAGAAGTTGAGTGATTTGATTGAACTCCTATAAAAATAAGGCTGGATGCGATTTGCGTCAGCCTTATTTCATGTTTTTAGAGAGTTTAATAGTGGAACATTAAAGGAATCACTTATAAGAATGTAACAGCAACGGCTTCTGGTACGATAAAGTCAGAAGATAGGTTACTTAGTTTTCCAGTTTCGCTATCACGATGAAAGACACTAACATTGTCGGAATCTTGATGGGCAACAATGAGGAAACGATTATCAGGACTTAAAACGAAATCGCGTGGTGTTTTGCCAAGACTTGGTACAATTTCAAGCAACTCAAGACTAGCATCTCCAAGCACCTTGTAAACAGCAATTGAATCATGGCCACGGTTGGAGCCGTAAAGGAATTTTCCGTCAGATGAGAGGCGGATAGCTGCTGTACCATTAAAGTCTGTGTAGTCACTCGGCAGGGTGGAAATAGTCTGCATGAGCTCAAATTCTCCCAATCCGTCATAGATGAGGACTTCAATAGTGGAGTTCAATTCACAGATCAGATAGGCAATCTTCGTTGTTGGATGGAAGGTAATGTGACGTGGACCAGCACCTGGCGTTGCCTGATAGCGGGCAAGGGGGGCGAGTTTACCCTGATCAGAAACAGTGTAGGTTACAACTTCATCTGTTCCTAAATCACAGGTGACAAGGTAGTTGTCAGGTGTCAAGTCTGCGAAATGAACGTGAGGGCTGGCTTGGTTTGGATGTGGTCCAGCTCCCTCGTGCTGTTGGCAATCAGTCAATGTGAGGCCACCGTTTTCTAAGCGTTTATAGACAAGAACTTGTCCTTTATGATAATTGGCCCCGTAGACAAGCTGGCGCTCATCGTCTACAGATACATAGCAATGGGGTGCGCCTTCTTCAACTGCATGATTGATGAGCTCCAATTTTGGCGAAAATGCCGCCAATCCTCCTTGAGTTTCTTCTGCACCAACTGTGTAGAGAAAGCTATCGCTTGAAAAGGCTAGGTAGGTCGGATTTGACTCAGCCGCAACCAAGCGACGATTACTTAGTTTTCCTGTTTCTGCATTAAAATCTACAGCGTAAATCCCCTCAGAAGCTCGTTTTGTGTAAGTGCCAAAATAAAGTGTCATCAGTCATTCCTCACATTTCATATTCTAGTATGTCAGATTATATCATATTTTTAGGAAAAAGTCCCTCCAATTAATGATTTCTAACAAACGAAAATAGGGGATACGTGGTATAATAGAAAAAAATACATGAAAGAGGTGCGCTATGGACGATCAGAAGCAAAAATTTTCAACTTCTTGGTTTTTTAAATGGTTTATCAACAATCAGGCTGTGACATTTTTTCTCGTTACCCTACTAGTTTTATTGACCATCTTGGTGTTGACAAAGATTAGTTTTATTTTTAGCCCGATTGGTAGTTTTTTAGAAATTATTCTACTTCCGATGTTGTTGACAGGATTGCTCTATTACTTGCTCAACCCAATTGTTGATCTATTGGAGAAATACAAGGTATCACGAACGGTTGCGATTGGAATTCTCTTTGTCGTGATTGCTTTTCTCTTGTTTTGGGGCTTGGCCGTTGCCATTCCAAGTATACAAAAACAGGTAGTGAGTTTTGCACGAAATCTTCCGGTCTATATTCAAGACATTGAAGCACAGGTGACAGCCTTATTACAGGATGATCGATTTGAGCAGTTTCGGCCAACAGCCTTGGAAATTTTGGACAATGTCAACAGTCATATTATTTCCTTTGCACAAAAGTTATCATCAAGTGCGGTCGATTGGGCTAAGAACTTGATTAGTGCGACCTCGCAAGTAGTCGTAGCTGTTTTGATTATGCCCTTTATTCTCTTTTATCTCTTGCGGGATGGGCAATACCTCAAAGCCCATATTACCAAATATCTACCGACCAAGTGGCGGACATCAATCGGTAATGTCTTGACCGATGTCAATAGCCAATTGTCCAATTATGTGCGTGGGCAGGTCACGGTAGCAGCCATTGTTGCCCTGATGTTTTCGATTATGTTTTCTGTTATCGGGCTGAGCTACCCGATTACTTTGGGGATTGTAGCCGGTTTCTTAAACTTGATTCCCTATCTTGGGTCTTTCCTTGCCATGATTCCAGCGCTAATCTTGGGAGCTATTGCAGGGCCATTTATGCTGATTAAGGTGGTCATTGTCTTTGCGGTGGAGCAGACAATTGAGGGGCGGTTTGTGACGCCGTTGATTATCGGCAGTTCTTTGAATATCCACCCGATTACCATTTTATTTGTCCTCTTAACGGCAGGTCAGATGTTTGGCGTGGTGGGAGTCTTACTTGGAATTCCAATCTATGCCTCAATTAAGGTTGTCTTAAAAGCAATCTTTGAATGGTATAAGGAGTATAGTGATTTGTATGAGCCAGAAACTTTGTATGAGCCAGAAACGGAAGTGATTGAGGGAATGAATGACAAATAGTGAAAAAATGCTAGTCTGCTTAGAACAACAAGACTTGCCAAAGGCGATGAAATACTTTCAGCGTGCCTTAGAGACGGACTCCGATGAGGTCTTGCTAGACTTGGCAGCCTATCTAGAAAGCATTGGTTTTCTGCCACAGGCAAAGGAAATCTACCTACGTTTGCAAGAGACTTATCCTGAACTAGCCATTCGGCTTGCTCAAATTGCCACTGAAGATGGCTTGGTGGAAGAAGCCTTTGGTTATCTAGATACGATTGACATGACCAGTCCTGCTTATGTAGAGGCCTTACTTGTGAAAGCAGATTTGTACCAATCAGAAGGTCTTGCAGATGTGGCGAGGGAAAAGCTCTTAGAGGCTAGCCAATTGTCAGCTGATCCGGTGATTTTGTTTGGTCTGGCCGAGCTAGACATGGAATTGCAGGAGTATAAAGAAGCGATTCAATACTATGCCCAGCTGGATAATCGAGATATTTATGACTGGACAGGTGTGTCCACCTACCAGCGGATTGGGCTTGCCTATGCTAGTCTTGGAAAGTTTGAAGTAGCGATTGAATTTTTAGAAAAGGCAGTAGAGCTGGCTTACGATGATCAGACGGTCTTTGAGCTTGCGACCCTGTTGCTAGACCGAGAAGACTATCAGAAATCAGCCCTTTATTTCAAGCAATTAGACACAATGAATCCAGAATTTGAAGGCTATGAATATGCCTATGCCCAAGCCCTTCATGGAGAGCATAAGTTGGCAGAAGCACGGGAGATGATAGCAAAAGGGCTTGCGAAAAATGAATACGATCCAGCTCTGCTGTTGTTGGCTTCTCAGTATGCTTATGAGGACCACGATGCCAAGGCAGCAGAAGCCTATCTCTTACAGGCTAAGCCTGATGTGGACGATGAAAATGAAGTGGTTCTGCGCTTAACCAACCTCTATTTGGAGCAAGAACGCTATGAGGAGGTCGTAAGTCTGTACTCAGAAGAATTGGACCATGTCTTAGCGGTGTGGAATATCGCAAAAGCCTATCAGGTCTTGGAAAGAGATGCCGAAGCGCTTGCCCTCTTTGAGCAATTAGAGCAGGACCTGGCTGAAAATCCTGAATTTTTGGCTGATTATAGCGAGCTATTGCGACAGAATGGTCAGTTAGATAAGGCGAAAAAAATAGCAGGTCGTTATCTTCAGTTGGTACCGGATGATCTCCTCATGCAGGAATTTTATAATCAGGGATAAAGAATGGAAGCAAATAAATTATTTCAGTATAATACACTTGGCGCCTTAATGGCTGGCTTGTACGGTGGCTCTTTGACCGTCGGAGAATTGCTAGAACACGGTGATTTGGGACTTGGGACACTGGATTCCATTGACGGAGAATTGATTGTACTGGACGGGAAAGCCTATCAGGCCAAGGGGTCAGGTGATAAGCCAGAAGTGGTGGAGGTATCACCAGATGTCAAGGTGCCGTATGCAGCGGTGATTTTTCATCAGGCAGAAGTGATTTTTAAGCAGCGCTTTGAAATGACTGATAAGGAATTGCAGGCACGAATCGAATCCTACTACGACGGTGAAAATCTCTTTCGCTCGATTAAAATCCGTGGTCATTTTTCAAAAATGCACGTGCGGATGATTCCCAAATCTTCTTCTGATATGAAGTTTGCGGAAGTCGCAACCCACCAACCAGAATACACTGCAGAAGACATCTCAGGCACCATTGTTGGGATTTGGACACCTGAAATTTTTCATGGAGTGAGCGTGGCAGGTTATCATCTGCACTTTATTTCAGATGATCATAGCTTTGGTGGACATGTCATGGACTATGTCATCAGCCAAGGTTTTGTGGAAGTCGGAGCTGTTGACCAACTGGATCAACGCTTTCCTGTCCAAGACCGCCAATTCCTCTTTGCCAAATTTAATGCAAAAGAAGTGCGTGAGGACATTGACAAGGCGGAGTAATCGTTTCTTACACCTACCTCAGGCTACTGGGGTAGGATTTTTAATCTATTTTTGCTGGAATTGACACCGTTTACGTAAAATGCTATAATTGCTATAGTATAGAAAATCTTCTCTAGGAGGTGCCCGTATGAGAATCGGTTTGTGTATCTATGACCAATGTTCTATTCAGGAAATCAGTCTCTTGATTTCCATACTGTCCTTGGATTTTGGCCAGAAAATTGATTACCTAGCAAGTGAACAAGCAGTCATTCAGAGTGAGGAAGGGCTCTTGATCATGCCGACGCATTCTTTTGATGAAGTCGATCCACTGGACTATGATTGTCTGATTTTAACAGGCACTATGAATCCTCTAAAAAGCGTCTATGATGAGCGCTTGATTGCATTTTTGAGAGAAGTGGATACTGAGAAAACCTTGCTCGCAGCCATCTCATCATCAGTTATGTTTGTGGCAAAAGCAGGACTCCTAAAGGGCAAAGACTACACGGGTGGCTTGTATATGAACTTTGTCAACCATTTCGACTTTCTCGATGAAGAGCATTTTAAGCCATCTCCCATACTGGTGTCAGATCGAGTCATTACAGCCATGGGATTTGGTGCAAGGAAATTTGCTATTGCTGTCCTTCGTGGCCTTGGCTTTGAAGTATCAGATAGGTGTGGAATCTTACCAGAAGATCGCTATACTGAGGAAGAATTGCGCTTCTACTTTTCTCCAGAAATATGGCAGGAAGTCCTAGCAGATATTCAGCAGTATGAAAGAAAAAGAGGCGGCTAGCCTCTTTTTCTGATATCGTCTAATCATACAATTTTTCTTCGGTATGGGAAATACAGTGATTTTCCTTGTCCCAGTAGTGGATGCGCTCAAAGGAACCTTTGCGCCAGTAGAGGGGGAGCCTGTCACGAATATCATCTTGCATGTCCAGCTGTTCAAGTTGATCAATCGACCACCACTTGGGTGTCCCTTCAGGTGATTCGCTCACGACCTCGCCCTCAAAATCCTCACAGAGAAAGTCGTAGTAGACGTAGCGTTCATTTCCGATAGGATTGGTAAAGCCTGAGATGCCCTTTAGTTGCAGGTTGAGAACCGTTAGTCCTGTCTCTTCCTTGACCTCACGGACTGCTGCTTCAAAAAAGCTTTCGGGAAATTCGACCTTGCCACCTGGCTGAATCCAACCTTTGAAATCATCATGCTGGCGATCTAAGAGCAGGACTTGGTCGTCCTTTTTAATACAAACATTAACATAGTTTTTAATCGTTTCGCGCATAGTACACCCTTTCTGTTGTGAGGTTCTTATTGCTTCATGGCTTTAATCTTTGCTTCATCAGGTGTAACACGGAGTGTTTTTTGACCACGATAGGTCACAAATCCCGGCTTTCCACCAGTTGGCTTGTGCAATTTTTTGGCCTCGATCATATCAACTTGGACTAGATTGGAGTAGCGAGATTTGGAGAAATAAGCCGCCAATTCTGCCGCATCCGTCTTAACTTCGTCGCTTGGATCAAGATTATCCGTGATAATGACATGACTTCCTGGGATGTCTTTGGCATGGAACCACAATTCGCCTTTTTTTGCCAGTTTAAAGGTCAATTCATCATTTTGGAGATTGTTTTTCCCAACGAGAATAATTGTTTTGCCGTCTGTTGCTAGATAGCGCTCTGGTTTTTGGCGTTTGGCGATTTTCTCTCTATGGCGGCGTTTGAGATAGCCAGTTTCAATCAATTCTTCTCTAATTTCGTCAATTTCAGAAAGACTGGCCTGTCCCAGCATGGTGTCAACACTTTCTAAGTAGTTAATGCTAGCCTTAGTTTCTGCAATCAGGTTGGTTAAATGTTTGACAGCTTCCTTTAATTTCTGGTATTTTTTGAAATAGCGTTGGGCATTTTGGGTTGGAGTAAGCGCAAGGTCCAGTTCAATCTCCAATGGTTCATTGGTATAATAATTGTCTAGGGTCACACTAGCTTGGTCATTGGGAACTTGGTGCAGGTAGGTTGTCAGTAACTCCCCTTTTTGGCGGAAGAATTCAGCTGTTTCGGTGTCTAGGAGTTCTTGTTCTTGTTTACCTAATTTTTTGCGGTTCTTGTCCAATTCACTAGCGACCCGCTTAATCAATTCCTGAGCTTGTTGAGCAACACGGTCCCGTTCCGCCTTATCCTGATAATAAAAATCAAGGAGTTCTGATAGACTGGAAAATGCTTCCTGACTATCTGCAAAAGGAACAGCAGAGTAAGATTTAGCCGTTACGTTAGGCTGGCAGGTTTGGGCAAAAAAACTACGGAAGTTTTTGAGTTTATCCGTGAGAAGTTGTTCAGACAAGGCTGTTGCGGTATCTCGTCCCAAGCCCTGAAAAAGGACTTGAAGTCGCTTGGGTGCTAGCTCTTCGGTACTCAAGATTTCAAATAATTTTTCATCCTTGATGGTAAAGGGATTGTGGCTATTGGTCTCAGGAGGGCGGACATAGCTCGACCCCGGTAGAATGGTCCGATAGGAATTTTGTGAAAAGCCGACGTGCTTAATAGCTTCGATAATCCGCTCCTCGGCCTTATCAATGAGGAGAATATTGCTGTGTTTCCCCATGATTTCAACAATCAAACTGACCTTAATATGATCGCCAATCTCGTCCTTGTTTGACACGATAAATTCCAAGATTCGGTCATTGTCCCACTGGCGGATAGTCTCGATAATGGCGCCCTGCAAGTATTTTCGTAAAATCATGGTAAAGGTGTTGGGAACCTTTGGATTGGTAAAGTCAGTCTGGGTCAGCTGGGCGCGACCAAAGACCGAATGAGCAGAGAGTAGCAGTTTGTGACTTGTCCGATTGCTGCGGATATGGAGGACTATTTCCTGCTCAAAAGGCTGGTTAATCTTCTGAATTCGTCCACCCTCAAGTGCTTCTTGCAATTCAGCTGTCATGTGATGTAAAAAAAATCCGTCAAAAGACATGTCTATTCCTCATATTTCTAGTTAGTAGCGGTGTTCATTTTCTGTTTCGTTGCTTCCCAATTATACCATTTTTTAAAAATTTTACAAAAAGCTATTGACAAATAAAATAAGAAATTTTATAATGTTTACTAATCAGAAGAAGTAATAAGTGAGAAGTTTTCAGGGAGCTTGTGGTGATTGTGAACAAGCAGCGGACATTTATGAAATGGGCTGAGGATATAAATGAATTCAAAACAATGAGAATTCGGTTGGCACCCCTTACCGTGCAACTCCTTGTTAGAGGAGATAGAGATATGGAAGGATTCTAGACACTTCCATAAGTGAGGTGGCACCGTGTCATTGACGCCCTCGCATACAGCTTTTGTATGTGAGGGCTTTTTCTATAGTGTTATGGATGACAGAGCACTGTATGAGGAGGGATTATATCATGAAGAAACGATGGCGTCTGTAAAGATTAGGATAAACAATAGACTAAAATGTAGAGATACTTTATACATGAAATAGGAGATCAATCATGAAAAACAAAAATTTATTAGTAACCATTGTAGTGCTTGCAGTAGTCGTAATGGGTGGTATATTCTTTTCAACCAAGAAAGAGACGAAAAAAGAAGCAGACCAGACAGATGTCGCTAAGGTGGGAGTCCTTCAATTTGTGACCCACGAAGCGCTTGATGAAATTTACCGCGGTATCCAAGATGGTCTTGCAGAAGAAGGATTTAAAGGCGATAAAATCAACATTGACTTTATGAATGCAGAAGGGGACCAAGGCAAAATTGCTACTATGAGTGAACAATTAGTCGCAAATGGCAACCAAGTTGTGGTAGGAATTGCAACTCCAGCAGCTCAAGGCTTGGCGAGTGCAACAAGTGACCTTCCTGTTGTCATGGGAGCTATCACAGATCCAGTTGGTGCGAAATTGGTGAAAAGTCTTGAAAAACCAGGTGCAAATGTGACAGGTGTTGCTTGTCCGCAACCGATTGCTCAACAGCTGGAATTAATTAAAAAACTAACTCCAAACGCTAAAACAATTGGTGTCTTGTATTCCAGTAACGAAGATAATTCCAAATTGAATGTGGAAAAATTCACAGAGCTAGCAGAAAAGGAAGGCTATACAGTTCTAGCTTATCCAGTTCCGTCTAGCAATGAGATTGCTTCAACCATGGCTGTTATGACCAGCAAAGTTGATGCGATTTGGGTTCCACAAGATAATGCCATTGCTTCAGCCTTTAAGACAGTAGTTGCCAGCAACAAAGAAGCAAAAGTGCCAATCTTCCCAAGTGCGGACACCATGGTAAAAGAAGGTGGTTTGGCATCTGTTGTCGTGAGCCAATACGGCCTTGGCGTTTCAACAGGAAAAATGACTGCTAAGATTTTGAAAGGTGCAAAACCAGCAGAAACACCAGTAGATGTAGTGGATCAGGGTGCACCAATTATCAACAAAAAAGTTGCAGCAGAATTAGGGATTACAATTCCAGAAGAGATTGAAAAAGCTGCTGGTGAAATTGTAGAATAAGCTAGAAAATGAGAGTGGGTCTAAGTTTGTGATCAACAGGACCCACTTATTTCATACAGTATAGGATAGAAAATATGATTGTATCAATAGTATCACAGGGTCTGGTCTGGTCTATCTTGGGCCTTGGCATTTATATGACCTTTCGGATTTTGAATTTTCCAGACATGACGGCTGAAGGGAGCTTTCCTTTGGGAGGTGCAGTAGCAGTCACGTTGATTAGCGGTGGTATGAATCCATTTCTTGCGACAGGCATTGCAGTCCTTGCTGGTTGTGTAGCTGGTCTTGCAACAGCCTTGCTCTATACCAAAGGGAAAATTCCTACTCTTTTATCAGGGATTTTAGTGATGACCTCCTGCCATTCCATTATGCTGATGATTATGGGGCGTGCCAATCTTGGTTTGTTAGGGACGACACAAATTCAGGACTATCTCCCTTTTACTGACGCTATCAATAATCTAGTAGCAGGCTTAATATTTGTAGCTATCGTGATTGCAGCTCTGCTTTTCTTCCTTGATACCAAGTTAGGACAAGCCTACATCGCAACAGGGGATAATCCTGATATGGCACGGAGCTTTGGTATTGATACCGACCGAATGGAACTCATGGGCTTGGTCTTATCAAATGGTGTGATTGCACTTGCGGGTGCTTTGATTGCCCAACAGGAAGGTTATGCGGATGTCTCACGTGGAATCGGGGTCATTGTTGTGGGTCTTGCCAGTCTGATTATCGGTGAAGTGCTCTTTAAGAGTCTCAGTCTTGCAGAGCGGTTGATGACCATTGTCATTGGGGCTATTTCTTATCAATTTTTGATTTGGGCTGTGATTGCGCTCGGCTTTAATACGAGCTATCTTCGCATTTATAGCGCTGTAATCTTGGCAATCTGCCTTATGATTCCGACTCTAAAAGCAAAAGTCTTCAAAGGAGTGACCATTAGCAAATGACAGCAATTGTAGAATTAAAAGATGCCACTAAGGTGGTCAATAGCGGATTTGGCGAAGAAAAAGTGATTTTAAATCAGGTCTCTCTAACGATTCATGAGCATGATTTCATTACGATTTTAGGGGGGAATGGTGCTGGTAAATCAACCTTGTTCAATGTGATTGCAGGAACCTTGCCGCTGACTAGTGGGACAATTCATATCCTGGGTGACAATGTGACGCATTTGTCACCGGAGAAAAGAGCCAAGTATCTGGCCCGAGTCTTTCAAGATCCGAAAATGGGGACAGCACCTCGGATGACGGTTGCAGAAAATCTCTTGATTGCGAAATTCCGTGGGGAAGGGCGTGGTCTTGTTCCGCGAAAACTAAGTAGTTACAAGGAAGAATTTCAAGCAACGATTGACCAGATTGGCAATGGCCTTGAAAAACATTTGGACACACCAATTGAATTTCTATCAGGTGGTCAACGTCAAGCACTGAGCCTCTTGATGGCGACCTTGAAACGTCCAGAATTGTTGCTTTTGGATGAGCATACAGCGGCTCTTGATCCTAAGACGAGTGTAGCTCTCATGGAATTGACAGACCGCTTTGTCACCAAGGATCAATTGACAGCTCTGATGATTACTCACCAAATGGAAGATGCGCTCAAATACGGCAATCGCCTCTTAGTGATGAAAGATGGGCAAATTATCCAAGATTTGAACAAAGAAGAAAAACAAAAAATGACCTTGGCAGATTATTATCGCTTGTTTGAATAAAAAGGACTCCTCAGTTCAGAAGAACTGGGGAGTTTGTGTTATCTAATCAAATTCAAGTTTTTCCACATGAAATTCTCTAGTTTTTGGGGTGAAATAGGACTATACTAGAGATACAAAAGGATAAGGAGTAACGAAATGACCTCAGTTGTATTTTTAGTATCGGTATTTTTAGCAGGAATCCTGTCTTTCTTCTCACCGTGCATTCTCCCATTATTACCAGTATATGTCGGTGTCTTGCTCGATTCAGATGAACCAAGAACCGTACGATTTTTCGGAATGGAAATTGCCTGGTATGGTATTGTCAAAACCCTCTTTTTCATCGCAGGGCTATCCATGGTCTTTATTACGCTAGGATATGGGGCGGGATTTCTAGGAAATCTCCTCTATACGGATTGGTTCCGTTATGTTCTAGGAGGAATCGTAGTTGTTCTAGGGATTCACCAGACAGGGATCATCAACATTTCCCAATTGCAAAAGCAAAAGAGTGTCCAATTTAAGCAGGATAAAAAACGCAATGATTTCTACAATGCCTTCTTGCTCGGTTTGACCTTTAGCTTTGGTTGGACACCATGTGTCGGACCGGTACTAAGCTCGGTGCTTGCGATTGCGGCTTCAGGTGGTAATGGGGCTTGGCAAGGGGCAATCCTCATGTTGCTTTACACACTAGGTCTTGCTTTTCCATTCCTATTAGTAGCTCTTGCATCATCATTTGTTCTACGCTATTTCAGTAAACTCAAACCCTATATGGGAACCTTAAAGAAAATTGGTGGAATTATCATTATTCTAATGGGAATTCTACTCATGTTAGGAAATTTAAATATCTTTGCCCAATTATTTGGATAAATCGAAAAGGAGAAATTTTATGAAAACCAAAACCTTATTGCTTGCTAGCCTCTTATCAGTTGGTCTTTTGACAGCCTGTTCTAGTCAGAAGGCAGATGATATGAAAAAAATGGATGACAGCTCTATGATGAAAAAGGATGAGAAAATGTCTGATGAAAAGAAAGACATGAAAGATGACAAGATGTCTGATAAAGATAATATGAAAAAAGACGAAATGGGAGAAGGAGAAAGTAAGGTGATGAATGATGGAAAACCAGCCCCTGATTTTACCTTAGAGGGTGTAGACGGCAAGACCTATAAGCTATCAGATTTCAAGGGTAAAAAAGTCTATCTGAAATTCTGGGCTTCGTGGTGTTCGATTTGCTTGTCAACTTTGAGAGACACAGATGACCTGGCAAGTCAAGTAGAGGACAAGGATTATGTCATTTTAACCGTTGTTTCTCCAGATCATATGGGTGAAAAGTCTGCAGAAGATTTCAAAAAATGGTATGATGGGCTTGACTATACACACACTCCAGTGCTTCTTGATCCAAGTGGTAAATTGTTGCAGGAATACGGTGTCCGTGCTTATCCAACGTCTGCCTTTATCGGTAGCGATGGAGTCTTAGTTGAAGTTCATCCAGGATTTATGGACAAGGCCGGCATTGAAAACAAGCTAAAAGAAATAAAATAGGAGGACAAAATGATTGATAAGTCTAAAGTTTTCCTCATTATCGGAGGCGTATTCGTTCTTATAGTTGCTTTTATACTCGGAAGTCGTTTATTGAACTCATCTACAGCGTCAACATCGACTTCTCAAATAAAAGATGCAGTCTTGAACCAAACCAATGATGTAAAAAGAAAGGAAAAGAAAGATTCTATGAAAGAAGAACTCCACGAAATTTATCTTGCAGGCGGTTGCTTCTGGGGCGTTGAAGAATATTTCTCACGAGTGGGAGGAGTGACAGATGCTGTATCAGGCTATGCCAATGGAAAAGGGAGCACTACCAAGTATGAATTGATTAGTCAGACAGGTCATGCTGAGACAGTAAAAGTAACCTATGATAAGAATCAAATTTCCTTGCGCGAAGTTTTGCTTCATTATTTCCGCATTATCGACCCAACTAGTATCAATAAACAAGGAAATGACCGAGGAACACAGTATCGGACAGGTGTTTATTACACAGACAAAGAGGATTCAAAGGTCATCGAAGAAGTCTTTGACGAGCAAGCTAAGAAATTGGATAAGCCCCTTGCTGTTGAAAAAGGTGCTTTGGAGAACTTCGTAGAAGCTGAAGAATACCACCAAGATTACCTCAAGAAAAATCCGAATGGCTACTGCCACATCAATGTCAACCAAGCGAGCTATCCCGCCATTGACGAAAGTTTATACCACAAACCAAGTGATGAAGAAATCAAGAAGATGTTAACAGCAGAAGAGTATGCTGTAACTCAAAAAAATGACACCGAACGTGCCTTTTCAAACCGCTATTGGGATCAATTTGAGGAAGGAATCTATGTCGATATTGTCACGGGTGAACCCCTATTTTCTTCCAAAGATAAGTTCGATTCTGGTTGTGGTTGGCCAAGTTTCACGCGCCCAATCAGTCCAGATGTAGCGACTTATAAAGAAGATCATAGTTTCAATATGGTGCGGACGGAAGTGAGAAGCCGGGTTGGTGATTCTCACTTAGGACATGTCTTTACCGATGGTCCAAAAGACAAGGGTGGCCTGCGTTACTGCATTAACAGTCTTTCTATCAAGTTCATTCCAAAAGCAGAAATGGAAAGCAAAGGTTATGGCTACCTCTTAGATTATGTGTAGTAGCTTCATTTGAAACTGAAACATCATCTTTCCTAACTCCAATTATACTTGCGATTTTAGCAATCCAATAGTCAGTTTCATTTGATGATATGAAGGATAAGGCGGGGAAACTCGCCTTATTTATTGTGAATGAACAGTCATTTCTGTCATAATTTGCTATACTAGAGGTAGGATCTCAGACAGGAGAAAAATATGTATAAACTCATGATTGTAGAAGATGAATATCTTGTCCGACAAGGTATTTCATCCTTGCTGGATTTTGAAAAATTGGGGATGGAAGTCTTGGCAGAAGCAGAAAATGGTGTGGAGGCTTGGGAACTCTTTCAAAAAAAGCAAGCAGACGTCCTGTTAACCGATATTAACATGCCTCAGATGAACGGTATCCGATTGGCACAACTGGTCAAGGAGCATTATCCAGAGACTCATATCGTTTTTTTGACGGGCTATGATGATTTTGACTATGCGCTGTCTGCTGTAAAATTGGGGGCAGATGACTATCTCCTCAAACCTTTTTCTAAGGCAGATGTGGAGGAAATGCTCGTCAAAGTAAAGATTAAGCTAGACAAGGAAGAAAAACGGCAACAAATCAGTGATTTGGTTGAACAGAGTGAAACCTCCAGTCTCGCACAACTCATTCAAGAGAGGCTAGCCGATCAGGACTTATCTCTCAAATCTTTAGCACAGGATCTCGGTTTTAGTCCTTCACACCTCAGTGTTGTTTTAAAAAAGGAACTGGGTCTGCCCTTTCAAGACTATCTGATTCAGGAGCGGATGAAAAAGGCCAAATTGTTGCTGTTGACCACAGATTTGAAGATTTATGAAATAGCAGAGCAGGTAGGATTTGAAGATATGAACTATTTTTCTCAGCGTTTTAAACAGGTTGTTGGTGTCACACCACGCCAATTTAAAAAAGGAGAGCAGGGATGAAGCGGTTTTCTCTTTTTGTTCAGTTAGTAGTTTATGTGGCTGTCACCATGTTATTGCTGCTTGGGATTGTTGGTGCTGGTTACTACCATAAGAGTGCGGACGTGATTCGAGAAACGACTGAGCAAAATACACAAAATACCATTTCCCAAAGTGGTCAATTTGTCCAGTCTTATTTGGAAAAATTAAAAGAAACAACCAGTAGTTTGGCAAATCACGAGCTTGTCAAGACCTATGCAGAAGACTCTAATGCTCAAAACGAGAGCAATCTTCGCAAACTATTTGATACAATTTTATCAACCGACCGCGATTTGGTCTCAGCTGTCCTTGTGACAAAGTCAGGTCACTTGGTGTCAACAGATGAGGTGGTTAGCGTGAAAACATCTAGCGATATGATGAAAGAGGCTTGGTATCAAGCAGCTATCCACGAGCATGCTATGCCGGTTGTCACTCCTGCACGCCAAAATCTTTCTGAAGCTAATGAGAAATGGGTGGTCTCCATTACCCAAGAAGTGGTGGATGAAAAAGGTGAGAATCTCGCCGTTGTTCGCTTGGATATTGCCTATGATACCTTGTCGCATTATTTGGATCGCTTGCAACTGGGAGAAGACGGTTTTACCTTTATCATCAATAGCAATCATGAATTTGTCTATCATCCCAAAAAGAGTGTCTATTCATCTAGCGAGGAGATGAAAGCTTTGGAGCCTTACATCTTAGCGAAAAACAGCTATGTCAACAAAGGAGCTTCCTATGTCTACCAGTACAAGATTCCCCAGAGTGATTGGGTAATGATTGGAGTTGCTTCTATGGAAAATCTTCATCAGCTGCAAGGTCAAGTCCTGACGACTTTTGTCGGAACGGGACTGGTTGCTCTGGGAATTTGTCTTTTGGGAATTTGGTTTATCTTGCGGCATTGGATTAAGCCTTTACGAGATTTACAGGAGGCCATTTTGGCGATTGGAAATGGCGATGCTAGCCTTCGAGCGAAGGAAGAAGGGGCACCAGAATTGGTTGATTTGGCTCATCAATTTAACCGTATGCTGGATCAAATTGATAAATTGATGCTTGCTGTCAAAGAAGAAGAGCAAAATGTCCGCAAATATGAGCTACAGGCTCTTTCTAGTCAAATCAATCCTCATTTCCTTTACAATACCTTAGACACAATTGTCTGGATGGCGGAATTTAACAATAGCGAGAAAGTGGTTGAGGTGACCAAGTCGCTTGCCAAGTATTTCCGTTTAGCGCTGAATCAGGGCAATGAACAGATTGCTTTAAAAGATGAGATTGACCATGTTCGCCAGTATCTCTTTATCCAAAAACAGCGCTACGGGGACAAGTTGACCTATGAAATCGAAGAAGATGCGCGATTTGATGATTTTCAATTGCCTAAGCTGGTCTTACAGCCCCTAGTTGAAAATGCTATTTATCACGGTATTAAAGAGATAAAGGAACAGGGTTTGGTGCGCGTTTCTGTTGAAGAAAGAGGAGACTTCCTTGTCGTGTCTATCTATGACAATGGTCGTGGTTTTATTGCGCATGATACAACGGAAAATCTTCTTGTAAAACTTGGTGGTGTCGGTCTAAAAAATGTGGACCAACGCTTGCGCTTGCAATTTGGACAGGCCTATCATATGGAAATTGATTCTAAAACTGATAGCCATACGAGAATTTCCCTTTATTTTCCCAAGTGAGGGGTCCGAATAAAAGAACTTAGCGATGGTTAAACAGTTCTCTATGAGCGAAAAAGTTGAACTCCATTCCTAAATATGTTAACATGATGATATAAAATAAAAGGAGGACGAAGATATGTCTTTAAATTTAGATGAATTAACAGGCGGTTTGAAAGAACAAGCTGGAAAATTAGTTGGCGATAAGAAAACAGAAGTAGAAGGCCTTGTAGAAAAAACAGCTGGTAAAGCAAAAGAATTGGTTGATGAAGCAACGGATAAAGCCAAAGAACTTGCTGATGATGCAAAAGGTGCTGTAGAAGGCGCTGTAGAAGGTCTAAAAAACGTCCTTGGTAAATAGTAATCTAAAAGCATCTCGAAAGAGATGTTTTTTTCTGTAAAACTGACCTACTTAAAAATGTTGTGAATTTCTGAGCATAATGATTGTAATCGGTACCAATTGTATAGTATAATGTATCTTGAAAAAAATATTTTTTAGGAAAGTGAGATTTACTTATGTCTAAAATCGTTGTTGTTGGTGCAAACCATGCTGGTACAGCTTGTATCAAAACTATGTTAACAAACTATGGTGCGGACAACGAAATCGTTGTATTTGACCAAAATTCAAACATTTCCTTCCTTGGTTGTGGAATGGCACTATGGATTGGTGAGCAAATCTCTGGCCCAGAAGGCTTATTCTATTCTGATAAAGAGCAGTTGGAAAGCCTTGGTGCAAAAGTATACATGAACTCACCTGTTGAGTTTGTAGACTATGATAAAAAAGAAGTGCACGTTCTTTTAGAAGACGGTAGCAAACATGTTGAAAGCTATGACAAGTTGATTTTTGCGACTGGTTCACAACCAATTTTGCCACCAATCAAAGGTGCTGAAATCAAAGAAGGGTCACGTGAATTTGAAGCAACTCTTAAAAATCTTCAATTTGTTAAATTGTACCAAAACTCAGCAGATGTGATTGAGAAATTGAAAGATAAAGATATCAAACGTGTAGCAGTTGTTGGTGCTGGTTACATCGGTGTCGAACTTGCAGAAGCCTTTGAACGCAAAGGAAAAGAAGTCATCTTGATCGACGTTGTAGACACTTGTTTGGCAGGTTACTACGACCGTGATTTGACAGATATGATGAGCAAGAACCTTGAAGACCATGGTATCCAATTAGCCTTTGGTCAAACTGTACAAGCAATTGAAGGTGACGGCAAAGTAGAACGCATCGTAACAGACAAAGAAACATTTGACGTAGATATGGTTATCTTGGCTGTTGGTTTCCGACCAAATACTGGTCTTGGTGATGGTAAGATTGAACTCTTCCGCAATGGTGCTTTCCTTGTAAACAAAAAACAAGAAACAAGTATCAAAGATGTTTATGCAATCGGTGACTGTGCAACTGTCTATGACAACTCAATCGGTGATACGAACTACATCGCTCTTGCAACCAACGCTGTTCGCTCAGGTATCGTAGCAGCTCACAACGCATGTGGAACTGAATTGGAATCAATCGGGGTACAAGGCTCAAATGGTATTTCAATCTATGACCTTAAGATGGTTTCAACTGGTTTGACACTTGAAAAAGCAAAACGCTTTGGTTACAATGCAGTTGTGACTGAATTTACAGATAATCAAAAACCAGAATTTATCGAACATGATAACTTCCCAGTAACGCTTAAAATCGTTTATGATAAAGATACACGTGTCGTTCTCGGAGCTCAAATGGCTTCTAAAGAAGACATGTCAATGGGTATCCATATGTTCTCACTTGCTATCCAAGAAAAAGTTACCATCGAACGCCTAGCGCTTCTTGACATTTTCTTCTTGCCACACTTCAACAAGCCATACAACTACATCACAATGGCAGCCTTGGGTGCAGAATAAAAAGCAGAAAAAAAGAGGCTGGGACAAAAGTCCCTGGCCTCTTTTTTGCAGATTTAACAGTTTGGCGCAGTAGTTGTCTGGTTTATAAAATCTTGATAAATCAACATTCTACAAACCTAGTCAACCTTGTGGGGGTGGGACTACAAAATCGATTTCTATGAATTCACGATTTTTGTCCCACTCCCTTTTTTTCTGTCTATGATTTAGATGAGCAGAAGAGTGAAAGAGATAGTCCTTTCAAAATAGAGATGAGATACTATTTTTTATATTGCAAAGCAAATGCTTGTATTTTCGGGGGGGGGTGGTATAATAGCGACAGCGCTTTCTGCTGGGAAACGGAAAGAAGCCATCTGTTTGTCAGACAGATATTTTTTAATAGAAAGTAGAGGAAAATTGATGTTTTTCAAGAAAAAACAACGATTCTCAATTCGTAAGTTTACGATTGGTACGTGTTCGGTTCTTTTAGGAACAGTATTCGTAGCAGGCGTAGATAAAGTAGCTGCTGAGGAAGTGACTCCTAGTGAAGTGGTTTCTTCAGCACCAGAACTAGGAGGAGACCAGACATCAGAAACGACTGTGACAGATCGAGCAAGTGGTATAGCAGATGCTCTTGTTACACCTGTCACAGAAGAAGTGGCTTCAACCGAACGTCAGTTCGCTGTTCAGAACAAAGTGAGAGTTTTGGATGTTGCGAATCTCAGTGAAGCTGAAAAAGCAGCTGTTGTCGCAACAGTTCGTTCAGACAATAACTTGGCAGAAGGATTTAAAGTACTTGTGGCTAGTGATGGTTCGGTCACAGTGTTAGAAAACGATGCTCTTGTCGGTCGTTTGACGAGCGCAGAAGTAATAGAATCTCATGTAGCAGAAGTTATTCCAGTTACAGCAGGTGGTGAGACATCTGTTACTGATACAGAAAATGCCAACCGTCCCAAAGCGCCAAGCAGAGAAGCAGCCTTTCCAAATCAAGGGCAACCATTTTCAACCTTAGGAACGTCTGCTTTGCGAGCTACCGCTCAAAATGGTGCGGAAGAAGGAGCACCTGAGTGGAAAACAGATTACTCTGTCAAAGCAGTCAATGACGCAGATCCGAAAGATCCAGAACCAAATCGTTACACGACAGCTATCCTAGGATTGCGAGCTACGCAAGGTGACACAGAGCATCCGGTCAAATTCACCTACTCTGTAGATGCTACAGATCCAAAGTCTGAGGATGGAAAACCAGCCAAGGTCTATATTACAGCCTTCAAAGATGGTCAAGTTGTCAGGAAGGCTTCCCTCGATCTTTCTGACTCGACCACAGTTGTTCCAATGACGATTGATAACTTTACTGTTAATTTCAAAGTAGGAGAACATGGCATCATTTCTAGTAGCGGAAATGAACAGGAATATTTAGTCGGTAGAACCTATAGTGTCAATTCGTCGGCAGAGACAGTTTGGGGAGCGGAGGCTGAAAGCGCTGTAGCAACATGGTTGCCGCAACCAACCCACTATCTTGATATTGATACAGGAGAATCCATCCACCCTTCTTATAAGCAATATGGCTGGAGAGGGTATGACTATACGACCGTTCCAATCGTTATTGAAGGCTATGATTATGTCGAAACCAAAGGAAATCCATCAGGGGATATCGATCCGACTCGTGATTTCACGAAAGGCTCTGTTGAGTATCTTCGTAACCCTGCCTCAGGACCTAAAGGAATTCGGGAAATCGATGAAAATGGGAAAGAAAGCAATACTATCACTGTTTACAGGAAATTGACCTATCTTGATAATGACGGGACAGTGGAAGTAGAAGCCTATATCCTACCATATAGCATAGAATCAGAACTAAAAAAACAAAAAAAAGCAGCAGAAGCGTTAACAGATGCTTCAGCAAAAGCAGCTGCTCTAGCTGCAGTGGCAGAGGCTGAGAAAAAGGCAGAAGCAGAGTATTTCTTTACCCACCTTGAGGAGTTTCCTATTGAGGAGAATAAGCTCTATGATCCTCAAAATGTTTCGGATGCAGACCTAGCAGCTAGACCTGAATTAGCGGATTTAATTACCAAAGACAAAACGCACTACTTGCGTGCGAGATTTGAAGATAAAGAGAGAAGTCTTAGTGCGGGAGATTTTGCGGTTGAAAAGTACGCTGACTTGCCTGATAAACAAGTCCTTAAAGTTGGTGAACGAATGCGGATTTCTGTTCCGATTCTTCGTGCAAAAGATAATACGACCAACAATATTTTAAGTACCTCTGAACGCAATATTGCACTTTCAAATAGCTGGAAAATCGGTTCTGCGGTACGTTACTACTACCGTGCAAAACCAGGTTCAGTCATTGTCAACTATGTGGACGAAGCAGGAAATCCACTTCGCTTTAAAAAGGGAGACGAGATTGTAGAAGGTGACCAAAAGGTTGTCACAGATGGAAAAGCTAATACTCCTTATAATAC
>NZ_JBFRYH010000010.1:0-43026 GCF_040984445.1 Streptococcus handemini | reverse complement strand
TTCTTTTTGGTGTATAATAGTGTTGCATCTCAGAGTCTTTCTAATTGTTGTTGTGGTGATTACAATTATATCTCTCTGAGATGTTTTTTAATACCCTTGACTGGCTAACTTCATTTTAGAACTTTCGGAATAGTCGCTTAATTCACTCCTTTTAGACTGTTTTTTGCCATTCAAAAACAACTTCTCAATTGAGAAGTTGTTCGATATTGGAGCTAATTAAGCCTTGTTTTCAGAACCGAAAACGTCAATACGCTCTTCAACAGATGCTTGGATAGCTTTTACACCATCAGCCAAGAATTTACGTGGGTCAAAGAGTTTTTTCTTGTCGTATTCTGCTTCGTTTGCTTCATAAGCTGCTGCAAATTTACGAGTTGCATTTGCAAATGCGATTTGGCACTCCGTATTTACGTTAACTTTTGCTACACCAAGTTTGATAGCTGCTTGGATTTGCTCATCGGGAATACCAGAACCACCGTGAAGTACGATTGGGAAACCTGGAACAGCTTCTGTCAATTTCTTCAAGTGATCAAGGTCAAGACCTTCCCAGTTTGCTGGGTATGGACCGTGGATGTTACCGATACCAGCTGCTAAGAAGTCGATACCTGTTTCTACCATTGCTTTGGCATCTTCGATTGGAGCAAGTTCACCAGAACCGATAATTCCGTCTTCTTCTCCACCGATTGTTCCAACTTCAGCTTCAACTGAAATTCCTTTTGCGTGTGCCAATTTAACCACTTCGCGTGCTTTTTCAAGGTTTTCTTCAACTGGAAGATGTGAACCGTCAAACATGATTGAAGTGTAACCAACTTCGATACACTCAAGTGCATCTTCGTAATGACCGTGGTCAAGGTGAATTGCAACTGGAACAGTGATGTTCATTGATTCTACAAGGTTTGCAATCAAGTTACGAGCTACTTTATAACCACCCATGTATTTCGCTGCACCCATTGATGTTTGGATTAAAACAGGAGCTTTTTTAGCTTCTGCTGCACGCAAGATAGCTTGAGTCCACTCAAGGTTGTTTGTGTTAAATCCACCAACTGCGTAACCGTTGTCACGAGCTGCTTGGACGAATTTTTCTGCTGAAACGACTGGCATTTTCTAGCCTCCTCTTAATTTTTGTGGGCTTCTCCCACTTACATTGTTTATTTTATCACGTTTTCGATAAAAACGCCACTTTTTTTCTGCTCTTTCAATCTAGTTTTTGAAAAATGCGATAACTTTCACAGTCTATTTACAAGAAAAAAGACTGGCAAAACCAGTCTAAGCTATGCGGAGAGAGGGACTTGAACCCTCACGACCTAAAGCGGTCACAGGATCCTTAGTCCTGCGCGTCTGCCAATTCCGCCATCCCCGCGATTGAGTACCTTACTAGTATACCAAGGAGGGGATTTCTTGTC
The DNA here is from genome assembly GCF_040984445.1 of Streptococcus handemini. Lineage (NCBI taxonomy): Bacteria > Bacillati > Bacillota > Bacilli > Lactobacillales > Streptococcaceae > Streptococcus > Streptococcus handemini. The sequence goes on along the minus strand of NZ_JBFRYH010000010.1, from coordinate 41,626 downwards.
AATACTTTTCCGAATATTTTTTATAAAATTATTTGCCGATCATATCTTTGTTCATAATAGGTCCGGTGGCTAATATGGAGTAAGGTTATATTTTCCTGCTCCAGCAAAGCTCTTTCAACAGCAGAAAAAGTCGCATCATCCAACCCTGACAAAGTCTCATCCAGTATCAAAACTGGTTTTTCTAGTAGCAAGTTCCGAATGAGAACCAATCGCTGTTGTTGACCTCCCGACAGACTACTATCAGCATCAACGATTTCATGTTCCATCGCAAGTCTTGACGGAAAACGATCAGACAGCCCAAAGCGGTCCAGCCACTCAAAGACACTTGCTTCACTCACAGGACGGTTTAGGGTAAGGTTATGCCAAATACTTGTGTGGAACAAGCTGACTTTTTGGGGAAGAAAACTCATATACGACTGAACAGTCTGGTAGGAGAGCTGAGTAGTTTCTATCCCATTGATATAAATCCCTCTCACTTGCTGTTCAGTGTTTTGCGTTAGTAGATAAGCTAATGTTGATTTGCCAACACCACTTTCACCTTGGATTAAGTATTTTTTCCCTGCTTCAAATTTCAGCGTTAGATTGCTAAAAATGCGCTTGTCTTCGATTTGATACACTAGACCACGAAGCTCGATATCTCGAAAATCGGAAAACTTGATTGACGCAGGAACTACAGGTAGCATAGAAGATTCCATTAACTTTTTGCGAATGCTTCCTACGGAGGTCATATCAGAAACAGCGCCTGCAACTAGCAAAATGGGCATGGATAATTCTAACGAAATCGTGTAAATAGCTACTAAAGACCCGATACTCAACTGCCCTGCAAACACAGCTTGTCCACCCAAGTATAAAATCAGAACAAAGGTCAGATAAAACGGTACTGCTGACAGGACATTGACAATTGCTTTCCATGTGGCTTGCCGATTCTCTTCTTGGTTGATTCGATGATACTGACTAGTTAGTATTTCAGAAAATTCTCGAGACAGTCCGATATTTTGCACCAGAATAAGACTAGACAGCAAATCGTTTATCTTGGCTTGATACTGCGCTTTTTCTTGTGATAATCGTTTCTGAATCTGTGCGCGAATTGTTTTGAAAACATACGGAATCACCACCGGTAAGAGAGAAGTCAACAAAATGACGACTGCTATTTTCCTGTCTAGCACGACCAAAGCCAGACTAGCTATCACAAAGGAAATGACACCTTGATAGAGAGAAAAAATAGTATCATAGTACAAATCCTTAACCGTTTCAATATCGTTGTTCACTTGTGAAACATAATGACCAGCTTCTGACCGTTTCATCAGTCCCTTCCCCATTAAAAGACGGGCAATCACATTTTGATGAATCCGATATGAAACTTGATTGAGAAAGCGTTGGTTACAGATTTGCCGAATCAGCTCTGCTCCCAGCAGTAGAACCATAGCTACTAGCATCCAGACGACATTCTGTTGAAAAGCTGTCCCATCTCGCTGAGTCACACTATCCACAATATGAGATGTCTGATAGCTAAAATACACATTAGTAGCTGCCACGATGGTAATGACAAGAATCGTGATGATGAAATACCCCTTTTTCATTTTGTAGCTCCTTTTCAAGTAAGTCATGTCAATCTATCTCTGGAATTGCTAGCAAATAAACACCTATTCTTATTTGTATTACAGCTCACTTTATCCAAAAACACCGCCCCTTCAAAGGTAAAGATGATGAGTCAAATTAGCGAGACTGATGTTCCATTGCTGCGGTTACAAAGGCAGTGTATAGGCCTTCTGGACGATTTGGACGACTGGAGAGTTCTGGGTGATACTGACAAGCTACAAAGAATTGATTATCTGGAATTTCCACGATTTCGACCAGACGATTATCTGGTGATACACCAGAGAAAACAAAGCCTGCTTTTTCAAAGGTTTCACGGAATTGATTGTTAAATTCGTAGCGATGACGATGGCGTTTTTGGACAACATCTTGATTGTCATAGGCAGCTGCAGCGCGACTTCCCTTCTTAAGTTTTGTTGGGTAAAGTCCCAAGCGAAGCGTTCCACCCATATCTTCGACATCAATCTGATCGCGCATAATATCAATGATTGGATACGGTGTTGCTGCGTCCAATTCTGCAGAATTCGCTCCTTCCAGTCCAAGAACATGGCGGGCAAACTCGATACAGGTTAACTGCATACCAAGGCAGACTCCAAGCATTGGTACATCTTGTTCACGTGCATATCTGATGGCTTGAATTTTCCCTTCTGTTCCACGTTGACCAAATCCACCAGGAACGATAATGCCATCCGCATGCCCCAAGAGTTCAGCCACGTTATCCGCCGTCACATCATTAGCATTGATCCAATCAATCTTCACTTCCGCGTCATTGGCATAGCCAGAATGTTTAAGAGCTTCCACAACAGAGATATAGGCGTCTTGCAATTCCACATATTTTCCGACCAAGGCAATCTTCACTTGTTTTTTCAAGTTCATGACCTTGTCCACCATAGCAGACCATTCTGTCATATCTGCTGCTGGCGCATCAATCTTCAAATGATCGCAGACGATTTGATCCATGTTTTGTGCTTGTAAATTAAGCGGTATCTGATATAAATGCTCTACATCAAGCGACTCAATCACTGCTTCTGGTGCCACATCACAAAATTGGGCCAATTTATTCTTAATACCTTGACCAGCAGGCTCTTCTGTCCGAATCACCAACATATTTGGCTGAATCCCAAGTCCGCGTATTTCTTTGACCGAATGCTGAGTTGGTTTGGTTTTCATCTCACCTGCCGCCTTCAAATAGGGAAGGAGAGTCGTGTGGATATACATAACGTTATCAGCACCCACATCCGCCTTCATTTGACGAAGAGCTTCAAGAAACGGCAAGCTTTCAATATCTCCAACCGTTCCTCCGACTTCTGTGATAATCACATCTGAATCCGTTGTCGTTGCAGCCCGTTTGATTTTTTCCTTCAAAGCATCTGTAATATGAGGAATGACTTGAACCGTTGCTCCAAGGTATTCTCCTTTGCGTTCCTTACGAAGAACCTCACTGTAAATCTTCCCTGTCGTCACATTCGAATATTTATTGAGATTAATATCAATAAAGCGTTCATAGTGACCTAAATCAAGGTCCGTCTCTGCTCCGTCATCTGTAACAAATACTTCCCCGTGCTGATACGGGCTCATCGTCCCTGGGTCAATATTGATGTAGGGGTCAAATTTTTGAATCGTGACTTTCAAACCGCGATTTTTTAAGAGACGTCCCAAACTAGCAGCTACAATCCCTTTCCCAATGGAACTCACCACGCCACCCGTCACAAAAATATACTTTGTTGTCATGCAATTCTCCTTTAAAAAACAAAATAGCTCCCTGAAACAGGGAGCCTTAACCTCAAAAGAGGTGCCCGACTAATAGCATATCGAAAATAGAGGCATTTGTCAAATGATCATTAAGCTTCGTCGACTGTATCATCTTCTTCCGAATAATCATCATCTTCTTCATTTAGCTCAACTTCTTCATCGACCAAATCTTCATCTGGAATAATCTCATTGATTTCTGAATCGTATGACTCTACTTCATCTTTCTCATCATCTGGATTATCGTCGCCATATTCAGTTGATGTCGTTGTTCCATAGCCATCTTCGTCCTCTGGATCATCATTTCCATAGTCAATCGCATCTTCATCGCCATCCATAAAGGCATTGACACGTTTTTTCTTCCGTTTTGGTGCGTCTTCGTCATCTTCTTCAAGTGTAATGACTTCTTCATCAATTTCGTCAATCGCATACCATGAACGAAGCCCCCATTTATTTTCGCCAAGAGGGATGAAGCTACCGTCCACATTCAAGTCAGAGTAGAAAATAGGCAAGGTCGCACGAATATCACTATTTGATTTTCCTAAATAATTTTGCACTTCATTGACCAAATCATTGAAATACATCTCGTTATCACGGCCACGTTCTTCCAAGATAGCACGCGCCACCTCAATCATGGATAGTTCACTTTTTTCTTGTCCTGCAAATACCGTTAATTCCAAGGCTATTCTCCTTCTGTCTATCTGAATCCGTTTCAGCAACGAGGGCTTAGGACGAATTCATTTTTTGTCTTTCCTTACTATTTTACGCTAAAATCAGTAAATAGTCAAAGATAATTTCATTCTCGCTAGCATGAGAGAAAAATAGAAGCTGAGACGTAACTCAACCTCTATTAGTCGATTTTTTATTTTACAGTGGCTGTGCTTGTAATCACTTCAACAGCTTTTTTCACTGCAATGTCATGTTTCAACATATCTTCTGAAAGAAGGCGACGAACTTGTTCTACTTCCATGTTGTATGTTGCAGCCAATTCAGTAATTTCTGCTTCGATTTCTTCTGCTGTTGCTTCAAAACCTTCTGCTTTTGCTACCGCTTCAACCACTAGGTTTGTTTTTGTGCGTTTTTCAGCATCTGCTTCATATTGTTTGTGAAGATCATCTTGTGTGGTTCCTGTGATTTGGAAGTACATATCTGGTGAAATACCTTGTTGTTGCATACCACCAAGGAATTCGTTGATAGCGCGGTGTACTTCTTCGTGAACCATTTCTTCTGGAAGGTCAACGATTTCTGCATTCGCAACCGCCAAATCAAGTGCTGCTGATTCAACGGCATCATCAAAAGCGATTTCTTTTGCAGCTTCTAATTCTTTGCGGTATTTTGCTTTCAACTCATCAAGTGTTTCCACCTCTTCGTCAAGATCTTTCGCTAATTCATCATCAAGCGCTGGCACTTCTTTTGCTTTGACTTCATGAATTTTTGTCACAAAGAGGGCTGGTTTTCCTGCCAAGTCTGCTGCTTGGTAATCTTCAGGGAAGGTTACCTCTACATTTACTTCTTCACCTGCACTGTGGCCTACCAATTGGTCTTCAAATCCTGGGATAAATTGACCGCTACCAAGAGCTAATGAGAAGTTTTCACCTTTTCCACCGTCAAATTCAACACCGTCGATTGAGCCAACGAAGTCAATCACAACTGTATCACCCTCAGCAGCTGGTGCTTCCTTGATCACCAATTCTGCTAACGTATTGCGCTCACGTTCAACTTTTGCATCGACTTCTTCATCTGTTACTTCTTTTGAAACTTCTACAGATACTTCAAGATCTTTATAAGCACCAAGTTTCACTTCTGGTTTTGTAACGACTTCAGCAGTAATCGTCCAATCTTGACCTTTTTCCATAGACACAACTTCGATTTTTGGTTGAGCAACCACTTCAAGAGCTGCTTCTGCTACCGCCGCTTCATAAGCTGCTGGTAAAAGGGCATTCACAACATCTTGGTACAATGATTCTTCACCAAATTTTTGGTTGAAAACTGCACGTGGCAAATGACCTTTACGGAATCCAGGTACGTTAATATCTTTTTTAACCTTGTTAAATACACGATCCAATTCTGGTTTGATAGCATCTTGAGCGATTGTAAATGTCAAGACACCGCGGTTTGTTTCTTTTGATTCAAATGATACAGACATTCTGTCATTTCTCCTTAAAATTTTATTGCATACACACTATTATATCATATCTTACTGTATTCTCCAAATTTTTGTGCCAAATCTTTTCATAATTTCCATCGATAAGAACCCGCTATTTTCTTTATCGTTTGACCAAAAAGGACTATAATAAAAATATACCGCAACCGATTCTCACTTTCCAACAGGAGGTTCATCATGAAAAAACATCTCATCAGCGCTATCCTTCAAATTGTGGCTATGGACATTGTGACTTTTATCGGCATTTCCTTGAAAAATGTCCCCATTAGCGTAGCCTTCATCTCACTCTTAGGCATGCATGCTGTCACGGCACTCCATCTCTTGAATACCTATACCGACCATCAGTATGCGGAAACCAAAAAGCAATACAAGCAGTAAGCTAATTATTCAATGTTTAGAAGCACAAAAGGAGTGAACTCAATCGGCTTCTGCGAAATCACGATTGAGTCTCACCCCTATCTTTTGCGAATGATATCTTCTTGGTACGATGCCCTAGCTCCGCCAATCAACTTTGGTCGACTAGCAAGAGCCGTGACATGAGCCTGCCCAATCTGGCGTAATGTCGGTCGCAGAGGCACCTGAACATGTTTGATGTGCATACCAATCGATGTATCTCCGACATCAAGACCCGCATAGGCTGTAACAAATTCGACTTCAACAGGGTCTGTCATATACTCAAAAGCTGCTAACTGGCCAGAACCTCCCGCATGCAAGCTCGGAAGCACGTTGACGATTTCTAAATCTTTAGCAAGCGCAAATTCTCTTTCCACTACCAAGGCACGATTTAAATGTTCACAGCCTTGAACAGCAAGGTATATTCCTCGCTCCGCAAGAGTATCTAAGATGGTCTTAACAATCACTTGGCCGACTTCCAGACTAGAGTGCTTGCCGATAGGACCTCCCAAAACCTCACTTGAAGAAAGACCCAAGACAAACAACTGCCCTTTTTGAATTTGGCTGAGTTCCAGCACCTCTTCTAAGACCGTCAAGGTTTCCTGTCTGATTATTTCCACATCCATCATCTAGACCGCCACCTTTCGAATCCTGGTCACTGCACCTGCAAGGATTGATCCAAGAATGATTCCGACTGCATTTTGAATAAGATTTCCCATAAGGCTATCTAAGGCACTGGCAACATTATACAGGAACATACTCGCTATGAAATAGCCACCGACCATGGCAATTGAAGCTAAAAATAGCCCAACAATCCGACCTTTCCCTGACCAGCCAGCCGCATAGCCTTGCAGACCATGAAAGAGCAGGCTGAAGAAGGCCCATTGTGGATAACCTAGTAAGAGATCGAGCAAAAGGCTTGATAAGCCACCAACAATCGCTCCTTCTTTTGCCCCAAGATAAAAGGCTGTAAAGAAAACACCGACATCTAATAATGTAATAAAACCTGTTAGGGTAGGAACGTGTAAGTAGCCCAAAACGACTGTCAAAGCCGTTAAAACGGACAATAACACGATTCGTTGCGTTTGATTAGTTTTCATATTGTACTACTCCATATTCGTCTGCTGCTTGAATGGCGCGGTAAACAAAATCTTTAGCTTCTGTCACCGCATCTTCTACCTTGCTGCCTAAAACCAACTGACTGGCAATGCTTGAGGCAAATGTACAACCAGCTCCTGTATTATTGTTGTTCAAAATCTGCGAATCTAGCACTTGAACTGTCTTTCCATCATAGTAAACATCCAGCGCACGTTCATGATTGAGGCGATTACCACCTTTAATGACCACATGACTAGCTCCTAAATCGTATAAGATCTGGGCAGCTTCTTTCATTTCATCAAGCGTTTGGATTTTTCTTTTGGTCAATAGCTCCGCTTCTGCCACATTCGGAGTGACAATGGTAACATAGGGTAAAAATGCTAGCAACTCATCGCGCAGATTACTCACTTCTACATCATGAGTTTCCTTGCAAACCAAGACCGGATCAAGAACAATCGGAATATCTTGATGAGAACGTACAAACTCAAACGCTAGTTTGGCAATGGCTACATTGGGCAGTAACCCCAATTTTATACCTGCAAAGGGGACATCTTTTAAGCTAGCCAACTGTTTCGCAAAGACTGCTTCATCAATCGGCAGGACTTCAAAGCCGTTTTCTGTCATAGCTGTTAAACAAGTCACTGCCACAAAACCATGCAATCCATTGACCGTATAAGTTGTCAAATCCGCATGCAGTCCGCCACCACTAAAGATATCATTTCCTGAAAGGGCTACTATGTATTTACTCTTCATACTGAATCTCCTTTAAGTACAAGCCATTTGGCGCAGCAGTAGGACCTGCTAACTGTCGGTCTTTTTCTTTCAAAATGCACTCTACCTGTTCAACCGGCATACGATGATTGCCAATTTTCAACAAGGTCCCCACCATATTACGCACCTGTTTATAGAGAAAGCCATTTCCGGTAAAGGTGAAAACCAGTAAATTCCGAGCCGTGTCTACTTCCACACGCGCTTCCGTAATCGTCCGTACCTTGTCCTCCACTGCAGTCCCAGAGGCTGTAAAACCTGTGAAATCATGAGTCCCAACTAAAGACTGAATCGCTTCTTTCATTCGGGTCAATTCCAAATCATAAGGAAAATGAGTCGCATAGCGTCGCATCATAGGATTCTTCGGCTGACCAATATCCACTAAAAATTCATAGGTTTTCTGGTGTTTAGCATAACGACAATGAAAGTCGTCTGCCACTTGCGCAACAGCTACCACATCAATATCTTCCGGACTTTGCGTATCCAGTGCAAAGCGTAGCTTTTCGACATCACGGGCGCCTGGCAAGTCAAAATGAATGACTTGTCCATAAGCATGTACCCCACTGTCTGTCCGTCCCGCTCCATGTACTACTACTTCTTGTCCACTATTTAAACGTCGCAAGGTCTTTTCCAATTCTTCTTGAACAGTCCGTGCATGGGGTTGTCGCTGAAAACCTGAAAAATCGTATCCATCATAGGAAATAATCGCTTTATATCTTGTCATAGCATGATTGTATCACAGTCTAAAACTCTCTTGCAAGATGGTTAATACTCATCTGTCCTATGACAGATAGAGAAAGGAAATTTTATTCGCTCTTTTGTCCCAAATAATGTATAATAAAGAAAACTATTAGAAAGAGAGGCGTGCCATGTCCAGTCCTATTCATCATACTGATCATCAAGAAGCCTATGCGCACGTCGTCAATCACCTAAAAGAAAAGGGAGTGCGGATGACCGAGACCAGAAAAGCGGTCATTCGCTATCTTATTGACAGCTCCGACCATCCAAGTGCCGAGATGATTTACAAAGACCTACGCCCAAATTATCCCAATATGAGTTTAGCCACTGTCTATAACAATCTCAAGGTCTTAGTCGAAGAAGGATTTGTCACTGAATTAAAACGCAATAACGATACAACCACCTACTATGACTTCATGGGGCACGACCATTTAAATGTCATCTGCGAACGCTGTGGAAAAATCACTGATTTAATCGCTGAAAATATGCCCAGCCTCGAACATCAGGTAGAGGCTCAGACAGGCTATCAGATTACCAAAGAACTCTTAACCATTTATGGCATTTGCCCAGATTGCCAATAAACACAAAAAAGTCTAGAACAGGAATTATCGTTTCTGTCCTAGGCTTTTTTCATTCTTCAATAGGTTGCCAAGCGTTTTTCTAGATGAACTTGTCCTAGTGCATAGAGGGTACAAATAAGCCAGTAGATCAAGGCCACACAGATATAAACTGTCATGTAGTCTGACTTAGCTCCACCGATAATTTTAGCCTTATTAAATAATTCTGGTACGGTAATCATAGCAGTCAGCGAGGTACTTTTTACCATATCTAACAAAACATTGCTAAGGGGCGGCACTGCAATCCGAAAAGCTTGGGGAATAATCACTTTCCGATAAATAATCGAAGTCTTTAATCCGAGAGAACGAGCCGCCTCCCATTGCCCGTGATCAATCGCAGAAAGCGAGGAACGAATAATCTCTGAAATATAGGCACTCGACATGAGGGTAAATGCGATGATACTAGCGCTAATCGCATCAAGCTCCAATCCCATAAAAGGTAAACCAAAATAGATAAAAAAGAGCAAGACCATTAGCGGAATCCCTCGCATCAAGGAAATATGGAGCATAGCTAAATAGCGAAAAACAGCTAGGCGTGACATCCGACACAGGGCTACAAAAAAGCCCAAAATAGTCCCCAAGACAAAACCAATGAGGGATAAGGAAAGAGTGTAAGGCAAACCTTCTAAAATCTTAGGAATCGCCTCTCTTGCTAGCTCCAAATTAAAAATAGCTTGCCAATTCATATTTTCTCCTCCACCATAGAAAAGGGAGCGGAAGTTCCCAGTTCGATTCAAACCGGTTCTTCTTCACTCCCATTTATTCTCTTGCTACAAATCTATTTGACATCTGATGTATCAATAACTGGTAAACTTTCTACTCCTTTTTCAGGTTCTGTCAAGTTTTGACCAGCATAGTATTTTTCAGAAATTGCCTTGAGCGTTCCATCTTCTTTCATCGCTTTGAGGGCTTCATCTAGCTTTTCTTTCAGGCTCGTATCAGCCTTACTCATGACAATCCCTTGCTCAGTCGGATTGTATTTAGCGGTTCCCATTTTCACCTTGATATCTGGGAATTGTTGCGTAATATATTTCACCGCAATCACTTGAGTATAATAATCATTTGGAATAAAGTCTGTTCGACCTGTTGATACATCACGCAGGTAGACATCATTTGTAACATTATCATAGATCACAGGCTCCGCACCTAATTTCTCTGCAATCTTCATGTACTGGGTTCCAGCACCGCCGCCAGCTTTTTTGCCTTTCCAATCGCTCAAATCAGCTGCTTCAATACCTGATGAACCGTCTTCACGAACAATCATACCACCAATAGAGTATTTGTAAGGAATGGAGAAATTGTATTTTTCTAACCGTTCTTTTGTTGTATCAAAATTATTTACAGCAATGTCAACCTTTCCACTATCGACAGATGTAAAGGCCTCCGCCACACCAATTTCTTGGTATTCAACTTTAATGTCCAATCGCTTACCAATTTCATTGAGCATATCAATTTCATATCCAACCAATTCATTGTCATCATTATGATAAGACGTTGGATAGAGCGTTCCTGGGGTTGCGACTTTCAGCACTCCTGCCTCTTTAATGCGATTCCACTCTGTCTGATTTGCGGAAAAGGATTTCTCTGCATTTCCAGAGCACGCAGCTAGTGCCAAGGAGGACATAAGTATAGCTGAGGCAAGTAATTTTTTCAACATAAAAATCTCCTTTTGTTGGTTGAATAGTCTCTATCTCAAGACCAAAAAACATACAAGAAAATGGTACCACATCAAGATGCTTTTCGCAATTATTTTAACTGAAAATTTAAAGCGCTTTACCAAACCAGTTTCCTTCATTTTCAAGTTCTTCTGATAGGGATAGGAGAATGTCCTCACGCCCTTTAGCGGCTGTTAGTTGAATCCCGATTGGCAGACCTTGAGTTGTTTGGTAAATCGGTAAACTGATAGAGGGTTGACCTGTTAGATTGGCTTGCTGAGTAAATGGAGTCCAAGCTAGACTATTCGAAAACATCTGCCAAATCAATTCTTGCCGCTCCTCCATATCATACTCATCCATATTCCGTAGCTTTTCTTTTATATGCTTGTCTAGTGCAAATTGACCATGTTTGGGGGCAACATTTGCCGCAGTAGGAGTCAACAAGATATCATACTGTTGGTGAAAAGCTGCCATTTTTGCACTATATTGATCCCAGTCCTGTAAAATCTGACTATAACGATAGGCTGGGATTGTTAGACCACTGCGGTAAATCGCCCAGGTCATCAATTCCATATCATCAATTGTCACCTTGCGCCCCAAACCACGTTCAATTTCTGCAAACATCTGTGCCGTCTCAACACTATTCATCATATAATAAGAACGAATGGCTTCTATCCCATCTAGCGGATCTCTCGTCAATTCAACTACTTGATGTCCCATTTGCTTCAAGAGCGGCAAAATACTTAAAACAGCCTCCTGTGCTTCTTTTTCTACCTGCGTTCCAATGGGGGATTTAAGCGAAAAGGCAATTTTGAGCGGTCTTTTTTCTGGAGCAAACAAACAATCCCAAGATAGGGTTTGCAAAGGGAAAGGTGCTTCCACTTGATAGGTCTGCAAATAATAGAGTAATCGCTTGGTATCTCGAATCGATTTGGTCAAAGCAAAATGGACAGAAGCCCCTTGCCAACCTCGATAAGAAGAAGGCCCAACTGGTATCCGTCCTCGACTAGTCTTTAAACCAATTAAGCCATTGAAACTAGCTGGAATACGGATAGAACCACCGCCATCGGAGGCACCCGCCAGAGGCACCATACCAGATGCGATAGCAGCTGCTGAACCACCACTTGATCCACCTGCATTTCGCATCACATCCATCGGTAAATTCACAGGACCATGCACTTGGCTGTCTGAAATATTCTTAAAACCAAATTCTGGCGTATTGGTCCGTCCTAGCACAATAAAACCTAGCGCTTCCATACGCTGCGTATAAAGGTCACTCTTTTGTGCCCTATAGTTAGCAAACAAGCGAGAGCCAGATGTGGATAATTCCCCTTCTTGCTCCTGCCCCAAATCTTTTAACAGAATCGGAACACCTGCAAAGGGTTGATTATCTATTTTCACATTTCTAGCCTGCTCCAGCGCTCGCTCATATTGAGTACTTACAACTGCATTCAAAACTGGGTTCAATTCCTCAATCTTGTCAATACTTGCTTTAACACATTCTTCCGCTGACACCACGCCATTTCTAATAGCCTCTGCCATAGCTGTCGCATCTTGGTACATTGTCCTTCTCCTTTTCAAGTCTCGTTTAGCCATTCTGCCCTCTAAATGCTAGCCTATCACGAAATAGAAAAATCAGCAAGTCGGACTTGCTGAGTAAGAAAATCATATGATTTTTTCCAATTCTGAATTATCAAATTCGGTGTAGAATACTACATAAGACGGTTCCCAATTTAGACGTTTACAATCAAGATGGAAAAGAATTAAAAAAGTTTGAGATAAATACAGTATCTCAAACTCGTTTTTTATAAGTCGTCAAAAGCATCTTTGACCTTATCAAAAAATCCTTTTTTCTGTGGGTGAACAGCGATATTTCCTGCTGCCGCAAATTCTTTCAAAGCTGCTTTTTGCTTGTCATTGAGATTAGTTGGAGTGACGATATTGACAGTCACATATTGATCACCAACAACACTTCCACGCAGACTCGGCGCCCCTTTTCCTTTTAAGCGGAATTTCTTGCCCGTTTGCGTACCCTCAGGAATCACCAAATCGACATCGCCATGGACTGTCGGTACATGTACTGTATCACCCAAGGCAGCCTGAACAAAGTTTAGATTTAATTTATAGTGAATGGTCGTTCCATCACGCTCAAACTTGTCTGAAGCCTGCACTTGAATCACTACAAACAAATCTCCGTAAGGACCACCGTTAAATCCAGCTTCCCCTTGACCTGCAAGACGGATTTTCTGTCCTGTTTCCACACCAGCAGGAACTTTTACAGTAACTGTATGAGCCTGCTTTTCATGACCTGTACCATGACACGTGTGGCATGGATCTTTGATTTCTTTTCCACGACCATGACAGACATCACAGGTTACCTGACGGCGCATCATACCAAGCGGTGTTTGGGTATCAACGTTAATAACTCCAGCACCATGACAGCGACCACAGGTTACAGGGCTAGTACCAGGTTTGGCACCAGAACCCGTACAAGTTCGACAGGTCGCCTCACGATTATAGCTGACTTCTTTTTCTGCCCCAAAAATCGCCTCTTCAAATTTCAAATTAATTCGGTATTGAAGATCGTCTCCCTGACGCGGTGCATTTGGATTGCGGCTTGCTCCACCACCTCCAAAGAAACTAGAGAAAATATCCTCAAAGCCTCCAAAACCTGCTCCGTCAAAGCCACTAAAACCTCCACCACCAAAACCACCTTGGGCGCCAGCAGCTCCGAATTGATCATAGCTAGCCCGTTTTTGACTATCACTAAGCGTTTCATAAGCTTCTTGAATGTCCTTGTATTTTTGCTCCGCACCAGCCTCCTTGTTGATATCAGGGTGGTATTTTTTGGACATCTTCCGATAAGCCTTTTTAATCTCATCCTGAGACGCATCCTTAGACACCCCAAGACGATCGTAAAATTCTGTATTGTTCATAATTAAGATACTAAGAGCGATCAGAAAGCGACTGAAAAATAGGAAAACGCCGACGTGTCGTAGACACTAGAAGTTTTATCTTTTTTCCTAGCTTTCCGCTCGCGTTCAATTTAGTTCCTTTCTTGTAAAGTTAAAATGGAGACAAGCTTCCCGCATACATTAGGCGGGTTCATTTCCTTTCTGTTAAGATACAAAGGGCGTTAAGCGGACAAAGTCAAAATAGAAGATTTGACAACGGACGTTTACGTCCTAGGAAAATCTATCTTTTTGGCACAGTCCGTAGTAGCCCGTGTTCAGTTAAGAACACTTGTATTCCTTTCTATAAAAATGTAGATTGAGCAAAGTCAAAATAGCAAATGTGACGAAGACGCTCGCGTCTAGGAAACGTTTGTCTTTTTGACACAGACGTTCGGGCGGGTTCAATTACTTAAACCATCTATCCTTTCTTGTAAAATATTGGAATAGGAACAAGCTTTTTTACTCGCATTCAATCATATCAAGATAGTAAGCCGTTAAACAAATTGAAGAAAAATGAGAAACCTGATGACGATGCCTTGCACCTAGGTAACGTTTATCTTTTTTCACAGATTCGTAGGCGTATTCAAATCTATAAAATATTTTCTGTTACAGCATATGTTACTTACCCAAAAACAGAGGCTGGATTTCAACCTCTGTGATTGAGTTTTGATAGTTAATATTTTTGAGATTTACTGTTGACTGTTTTACGACGTGAGAAAAGCATTTCGACATTAAATGCTTTTCGAGCTAGTAAGTCGTTTAGGCAATTCGCCATAGCGATTGCCGTAGAATGACAACCACTTTAGTGGTTAGTCATTCTTAACGAGTTATTTTTCAGTAAACTCTCCGTCTACTACGTCATCGCCTGCTTGGCCTGGGTTCGCTGTACCTTCTGCACCCCCTGCTGCTTGTTGTGCTGCCGCCGCTTGTTCGTACATCTTAACAGCCAGACCCTGAGCTTTTTCATTCAAGTTTTCCAATTTCGCCTTCATGTCGTCCAAGTTATTCGCTTCTTGAGCTGCTTTCAATTCGTCAAGAGCTGCTTGTGCCGCATCACGTTCAGCGTCAAATCCTTTGCCTTCTGTTTCTTTGATTGTTTTTTCAGTTGCAAAGATTGCTTGGTCTACTTCGTTACGAAGGTCTACTTCTTCTTTGCGTTTTTTATCTGCTTCTGCGTTTGCTTCTGCATCTTTCATCATGCGGTCGATTTCTTCGTCTGTCAATCCTGAGTTTGATTGGATAACGATAGTTTGCTCTTTTTGAGTACCAAGGTCTTTGGCTTTAACAGATACGATACCATTTTTGTCAATATCAAAGGTTACTTCGATTTGAGGAATACCACGAGGTGCAGCTGGAATATCTGTCAATTGGAAACGACCAAGTGTTTTGTTATCTGCCGCCATTGGACGCTCACCTTGAAGAACGTGAATATCTACCGCTGGTTGATTGTCTGCTGCAGTTGAGAAGACTTGTGATTTAGAAGTTGGGATAGTTGTATTACGGTCAATGAGTTTTGTAAAGACACCACCCATTGTTTCAATACCAAGTGATAATGGTGTTACGTCAAGAAGAACAACGTCTTTGACATCACCAGAGATAACCCCACCTTGGATTGCAGCCCCCATAGCGACTACTTCATCTGGGTTTACAGATTTGTTTGGCTCTTTACCAGTTTCAGCTTTCACCGCTTCTACAACCGCTGGAATACGAGTTGAACCACCAACAAGGATAACCTCGTCAATTTCTGAAATAGAAAGTCCTGCATCAGACAAAGCACGGCGAACTGGTTCTTTTGTGCGCTCTACAAGGTCACGCGTCAAGTCATCGAATTTCGCACGAGTAAGAGTCATTTCCAAGTGAAGAGGTCCTGCTTCCCCTGCAGTGATGAATGGCAAGCTGATTTGAGTAGAAGTCACACCTGAAAGATCTTTTTTCGCCTTTTCAGCCGCATCTTTCAAGCGTTGAACCGCCATTTTATCTGCGGACAAGTCAATGCCATTTTCTTTCTTGAATTCAGCAACCATGTGGTCGATAATTTTTTGGTCAAAGTCATCACCACCAAGTTTGTTGTCCCCAGCAGTCGCAAGAACGTCAAAGACACCGTCACCTAGTTCAAGGATTGAAACGTCAAATGTTCCTCCACCAAGGTCAAACACCAAGATTTTTTCTTCTTTGTCTGTCTTGTCAAGACCGTAAGCAAGGGCTGCTGCTGTTGGTTCGTTGACGATACGTTCTACTTCAAGACCTGCAATTTTACCAGCATCTTTTGTCGCTTGACGTTGGGCATCGTTGAAGTAAGCTGGAACTGTGATAACTGCTTTGGTTACTTTTTCACCAAGGTATTCTTCCGCATACCCTTTCAAGTATTGAAGAATCATCGCAGAGATTTCTTGTGGTGTGTATTCTTTGCCATTTGCGGCAACTTTTTCAGCAGTTCCCATTTTTGATTTGATGGAGATAATCGTATCTGGATTTGTTACAGCTTGGCGCTTTGCTGCATCACCAACGATGATTTCACCATTTTTGAATGATACAACGGATGGAGTTGTACGATTTCCTTCTGGGTTTGCAATGATTTTACTTTCTGTTCCTTCAAGAACAGCGACTGCAGAGTTTGTAGTTCCTAAGTCAATACCAATAATTTTAGACATAATATAAGATACCAAGAACGTTGGAACAGTCCTGTGGACTGTTTCAATCGGGGAATAGAGAAAACGTAGGTTTCTTCCTCTAGCGACTGAAAATAACGTTCAATTCCTTTCGAATTTTTAAAATAAGTTTTTCTTTTTTATTACTTTTTAATTAGTTTATTGACATTTCGGTCCAAAATGATTCTATTTTTAATCTAGACAAGGCGTTTTCTAATCATTCTGAAGCGTTTATCTTTTCTTTTAGACGAGGTAGCTCGACGATGACAGTACTGAGCGTACGGCAAGGAGAGCTAACAAAGTATAAAATGAAAGAGGACGCAGAATTGAGTTCGAGCTAAAAGTTTGGCAAAAAAGATAGCTTGTCTTGCGAGCATCGCTCACTGCGCCAATCTCCTATTTTTGTTCCAACTTTTTTACGCTCTCACATCTTAAGCATACACCACTACCATAGCAGGGCGCAACACCCTTTCATGCAGTTTATAGCCTTTTTGGAAGACTTGTGCAATGGTGTCAGCCGGGTGTTCGTCGTCTGCCGGCATGGTTTGGATAGCCATGTGGACATTTGGATCGAATTCTCCGTCTGCGGCTACTTCTTCAATTCCTTCATCCTTTAGTGCTTGAATCAGGCTTTCTTGAACCATTTCAAGACCTTTTTTTACATCATCTGTTAGCCCTTCTACAGCTAGCGCACGCTCTAGGTTATCAAGCGACGGCAAGATTGCTTTAGCCAAATCTTGACTGCGATAGCGTTGCAAGGTTTGACGTTCTTCATTGCTACGACGTTGGATATTTTGCATTTCTGCTACAGCTCGTAGGTACTTATTTTCAAAGTCCTCAGCACGTTCATTTGCAAGTTCTAATTCTGACTTTTCTTGAGTTTCTTCTTGAACAACTTCTTCTGTTCCTTCCACTTCCTCAAGCTGTTCTTCTTTTTTGATTTCTTCGGTCACACGAAACCTCCTTTTTATTTATTTCAACTATTCTCTAACGCCTGTATATAGTGTCCTTACTTTTTAACACTCTCACATCTTAATGCACCTCATAATGGTTGCTACTTAAGTAGCGATAGAAATCGGTGAGTTTCATCATGAGGACGCGGTTGACGAGGTTAATGAGACTCATCATGCGGTTGTAATCCACGTTGATTGGTCCGATAACAGACAAGAGCCCAAATCCACGGTAGGGAATCAGAAACTTGGTCGTCACTACGGTTAGACTAGAGAGTGATTGTTCTCTACTGTCTGCCACCTTGACGCTCTGCATTTCATCTTCTGCTAGGTTGCTTCGCATTTCAAGGGCTACTTTTTGCGGAAAATCAAAGAACTGATAGGCTCTAATATCTGCAAAATCAAGCAAGCGAATCTTTCCAGCAGTCACGACATCCTCTGTAAAGAGGTCTGAGAAGATGTGTTCAAATAGCTGAAGTACATTATCTGTCGTGACAAAATGCCGTTGGATAATCTGCGGGATTTCGGTCCTAAGTTTGTAGTGGATATCCAGTACTGTTTTTCCCAGCAGTCGTTCCAGTACCAGATTTCTGACTTCCCTTAAATCTTCACGGAGAAAATTCTTAGGAATGGCAAATTGTCTGGTCAGAGTTTTTGATTCATCCAAGGTCATCACAGCCAAAGCTGCATGTTGACTAAGAATAACGATGTCAAAAGCTGTGAGTTTCTGCTGACTAGGTTCAACATCAAGCACCGCTACCGTACAGCCCGTCAAATCCGACAAGATTGTCGCCGCCGTTTGCAAGATATCATCCAGTCGGAAAAATTCTTGATCAAAACTTCTGACAACCTGATACATATCTTCTTCAGCAAGACTATCAAAAGTCAAAGAATGCTCCACGAAGTATTTGAAACCTTCTACACTAGGCATTCGGCCGCTCGAAGTATGAGCTTTTTCAAGTAGCCCTTTTTTCTCGAGCACCGCCATTTCATTTCGAATGGTTGCACTACTTGAGGCAATACTATCTTGAAGGGCTTTTGAGCCGACTGGCTCGTGCGTTTTCGTAAAGATTTCAACAATCAAATTTAGAATTTCATGTTGGCGTTCTGTTACCAAACCTTCACCTCCAATCAAGAATTCCACCTTTAGCACTCTAATCTTTCGAGTGCTAACTCATGATTCTATTATACACTGATTATTCTTAAAGTCAAGGGAAAAAACCAAAAAATTAGCACTCTTTTGCCAAGAGTGCTAAAAATCAGTCTGAAGACCTAGACGTGTAATAGATAACCAACTACCTGTCTAGTCCTGTTCTGTGTTCTTCCCTTTCAAGAAGCGGTACAAGATAACCCCTATCAAGACGGGGTGAATAAGCACTATCACATCGGTGATTACCTTGGCAAGTGTCAACTGCTCAAATCGCAACCGATGCAGATTTAGCAAAAAATTGATAACTAACATAGGTATGGCTGCAATTGCTACTTTCGGACACTGTTTACTGTTCATCTTAACTCCTTTCAGCGTAACGCTTTCTCAATTTGTAAAAACCAATCCCGCAATAGAAAAAGACAAAAAGGTAGGCAAGAGACAAAACTCTCCACATCCACAAGGACCAATCATTCACATCTCGCGGATAAAGAACCCGCCAAAAGACAGCTAGTCCGATTAGTACGACAGCCAAAAATCGCCACTTGAAGATTTGTCCAATCATGTCAAGTTTGCTTTGGCGGTCGCTATAAATAGTTGCTTCTTCATCTGGTGTCACAGGTTTGCGAAAATAGACAAAATTATTGCAAGTTCCGAGCTCCTTCCAGCCGTAGTCCTCATACATTTGGTAATAGGCATCCTGATCCTCTCCCAATCTCGGCTTGAAATCAAGGCAATAGGCCACTTCTTCCGGTTGGCATTTCTCAAAAATGAATAGACAGGGAAAGCGTACTTCTTTTAGCTTCCAACCCTTACGGTGCATGTCGGTTAAGTACTCTTCTTCCTTTTCAAAATCTGTAATGAAGAACAACTTCCATTCTTTTTTCATCTTACAACTCCTCTTTCAAGCGATGCAACTTCCAAAGCTGCCAAGCTACAAAACCGATCCAAATCAGTAAAATAGTCCCATTCCAGGCAAACTGCTGCCATTTCCACTCCGCAATGCGCCAAGCCGAACTATTGCTAAGGGACAGCCAAGGAATGATGAATGTGGTCAAAATACGGTATCTCACAATTTTCTTCTGGTACTGGTAGATACTGTCGCGGTCATTGTAAAGGAGCGATTCATCTGGAAGCTCTACTGCTGAGGCAGGCTTGCGCCAGACAACATAAGGTGATACACCACAGACCATTTCCCAGCCTGCATCTTGAAAGAAACTCAGATAATGCGCATCGTATTCTGGAAAAAATCCGACTTCTTTCTTACTAGGCTGATACACATCAATCCGATAGAACATTGCTTCAGAAGGGCAGGCTACAAATTCCATCTTCCCACTCCAAGACGATACCTGCTTTAAAGCCTGACCTGATAAGTGCATCTGGCTTAAATGCTTTTCTGTTTGGCTAGGATTAAATTTGTTAAATTTCTGTTGTTTCATATCGCTCACCTCGGCTATTTCGATAAAGGCGCTCAATCCGAGCTAATTCAATGCCCAAAACCTCTCGTCCTAACTCCGTTATCAGATAGAGCTTGCGCTTTTCCTCCTCGCGGACAAAGGCAATCAGACCGTCCTTTTCCATTTTAGAAAGGGTTCCGTACATGGTCCCTGGACTAATCCCGACCTGACCATCTGTCAATTCCTTGGTCTTTTGGGTAATGTCATACCCATGCCGCTCTTCCTGCAAGGCAAACAAGATATAAAATGCTGTTTCCGTCATTGGAAGATAGACCCGTCTGATTTTTTCTTCCATTTTATCACCCCTTTCAGTTCGATATATCGCATTTCGATATACAAAGTATATCACACCTCGATGTAGGTATCAAGTTTTTTGAAAAAATGTTTAAAAAGTATTGACCCTCACGCATCGTAATGGTTTATAATAAAATCGTCAGGAGGAAGATATGTATCTCGTTAAAGAAGTTGCGCAACTTTCAGGCGTTTCCATCCGAACGCTACACCACTATGATCATATTGGCCTTCTTTGCCCATGGAAGGCAGAAAATGGCTATCGCTACTATACAGAAGAAAATCTTGAACAATTACAACAGATTCTCTTCTATAAATATCTGGGCTTTCCACTCAAGAACATCAGGGAACTCTTGGGAAACGACACAGATTATCTTGCTCAACTAGAGGATCAACTCCTCTTATTGACCGCTGAGCAAAAGCGATTAGCCAGCCTTATTGACACCCTGACAAAAACGATTCAAACCAAGAAAGGAATAATTCAAATGACCACAGAAGAAAAATTTATCGGCTTTCGCTACGAAGATGGGCTCGCTTATCAAGATGAAGCCATTCAAAAATATGGTAAAGAAATGATTGAAAACAGTTTGGACAAGCAGAAAGGGCATGAAATAGAAGTAACGGAAGGTTTTAATACCATCTTCCAACAATTTGCAGATAACCTAGTCTCTGGACTTACAGTTGAGGCAAAAGAAAATCAGGAGCTAGCAGTTCAACTTTTGCAACATATCCGTACCTATAGCTTTGACTGTTCACTTGAAGTCTTTGGTTTTATCGGCAAAGGCTATGTGGATAATCCAGAATTTCAAGGTAACATTGACAAATTTGGGCAAGGTGTTGCTCAATATGTCTGCGATACCATTCAAGTTTATGTGCAAAAAGAAAGTTAAGCACAGAAAAAGAGGCAAATGCCTCTTTTTATTGTCCTTGCATTATGATTTCTGCCCCACGGTGACGATACGACATATCTCCTACTGCTTCTATGCTAAATTGCCCATTTTCATATCTCAAAATAGTCATCGAACCATTGTCTAGTGCTAAATTGGTTGGACGTTCTGGTTCTAAGAGATTTACTAAAGTTGCAATCGTCATACCGTGACTAACAATCAAGGCATTCCCTCCACCTTGTTTTTCCACATCTTTTGCAATACTTTCAAAGCCTGTCAAAATACGCTCTTTTAAGACAGCCCACGGCTCAGACCAATTAGCAGAATCCGCTTCATGCACACCATTGGCAATTTCTTCAAAGGTCATCGTATTAGCATCGACAATGCCGCTAATTCGTGGCAATACGCCACTAAACAATTCTGCATCATACATCCCTTCAAAGCTACCAAAGCACCATTCACGAATCCGTTTATCTTGATAATAAGGAATCTTACCAAGAATCCCCAATTCTCTTTGAGCAATGGTAATCGTCTGAACTGTTCGACCTAAATCACTGGATACAGCAACCTTAAATTCCAAACCAGCTTCTTTCAAACCAAGACCTAATTCGCGAATACCAATCTCACCTGTCGTTGTCAAGGGAGTATCACACCAACCTTGCACCCGACCAATGGTATTAAACATGGTTTTGCCATGGCGAGCAATATATAATCTAGTTTCTGCCATTGTTGTTCCTCCTCGTTTTCCTCATTCTATTATATCAAAAAACGACTGCCTAAGACAATCGTTTCCTACTTTGTTAATTCTTAAAACTATGGATTGGCGCTGGAATTTGTCCACCACGAGCGATAAAATCAGCAGATGAGGCTTGGTTAACTTTCATGACAGGAGCTGTTCCTAAGAGACCGCCAAATTCAATCATATCCCCTTCTTTACCTTTTGGGATAATCCGCACAGCAGTGGTTTTCTGATTGATAACACCGATTGCTGCTTCGTCTGCAATCATGGCTGCAATGGTTTCAGCAGGCGTTTCTTCTGGAATAGCAATCATGTCAAGTCCGACCGAGCAAATAGCTGTCATGGCTTCTAATTTTTCCAAATTCAGCGAGCCAGACTGAACAGCCGCAATCATGCCCTCGTCCTCAGAGACAGGAATAAAGGCACCAGACAGACCACCAACTTGGTTACAAGCCATCACACCGCCTTTTTTCACTTGGTCATTGAGGAGGGCAAGGGCTGCTGTCGTTCCATGCGTTCCAACTGTTTCAAGTCCCATTTCTTCTAAAACGCGTGCTACCGAATCACCAACAGCGGGTGTTGGAGCTAGACTCAAATCGACAATCCCGAATTTCACACCGAGACGATCGCTCGCCATTTGCCCCACTAATTGACCGATACGGGTAATCTTAAAAGCTGTCTTTTTAACGGTTTCAGCTACAACATCAAAGCTCTCTCCACGAACTTTTTCTAAAGCACGCTTGACAACTCCAGGTCCTGATACACCAACATTGATGACCACGTCTGCTTCGCCAACACCGTGAAAAGCCCCAGCCATAAAAGGATTGTCCTCGACTGCATTAGCAAAGACAACGAGTTTTGCGGCGCCCATTTCAGAAAGGCTGGCTGTCTCCTTGATAATCCGTCCCATATCTCGCACGGCTGTCATGTTAATACCTGCCTTGGTAGAGCCGATGTTGACCGAAGAGCAGACCTTATCGGTCTCTGCAAGCGCGCGAGGGATAGAGTTGATGAGAATTTCATCTCCTTTTTGATACCCTTTTTGCACCAAGGCAGAAAATCCACCGATAAAATCAACTCCAATTTCCTTGGCTGCTCGGTCCAGCGCTTTGGCTAGAGGAACATAGTCAGTTGCATCTGTTGCTGCACCAATCAAGGCAATCGGAGTCACACTGACCCGCTTGTTGACAATGGGAAGCCCCAACTCAGCCGCAATCTCATCGCCAACTACGACCAAATCACGCGCCTTGGTCGTCACTTTCTCGTAAATCTTATCAGCCACACGGTCGATGTCCGAATCAATACAATCAAGAAGCGAAATCCCCATGGTAATGGTCCTAATATCGAAATTCTGCTCCTCAATCATAGCAATGGTTTCGGTCACTTGTCTAATATCCATTCCGCTACCTCTTAGATGTTATACATGGCTTCAAAAATTGCCGCACTTTGGATATTGATTTTGACATTCAAGCTCTCACCAAAGGCATCAAATTCCTGACGCAAGGCTGTAAAATCCTTTTTCTCATCGCTTGACACCACTGCCATCATCGTGAATAATTCATCTAAAACGGTCTGGGAAATGTCATCAATATTAAGCCCTAATTCTGCAATCTTAGCAGAAACTCCTGCTACAATACCTGTCCTATCTTTCCCAACAACTGTAATAATTGCTTTCATACCATTCCTCTTTCTTTTTCTACATCATTTCACATTGTCCAAAAAGTCTTTGACCTCAGAAAGATCTAAAAAGACCTCTTCTCCGATTTGCAAGGCTGGCATTCCTACATAGCCATTTTCTTTCGCTTGTTGAAAGGCTGGATGCTGGTCTCGCAAACGGATAAAACGCTTAAAATTGGCCAGATTAGCCGTAATTTCAACATCTTCATAGTCGAAGGACAATTCTTTTAAGCCAGCCACAAACGGAGCTGTATCTGGACATTCTGTCACAAAAAATAGGGTTGCTATCATCTTCTACCTCGCTTCTTCTATTTTCTAGACACCATTGTACCATAAAAGCAAAGTAAGCTCTAAAAGTCATTATCATTTTTAAAAAAATATTCGGAAAAAAGCTAGAAAAGGCCTGTCCCCGACAATAAGGGAACAAGCCATTATCATTCTCTTTTGCCATTTGGCATATAGAATTGGTTTTATCGATTATTTTCCTACATACGTGTGCATTGGGTATGTCAAGTATTCTACGTCACGTATTTTTTCACATGTTACAAATCCGGCTGGTGCATCCATTACGGTCGGGATACGGTTTACGATTGTCGCACAAGTATGCGCCACTGTGTCTGGTTTATTAACAGAGAATACCAAATCAGGTTCACCAAAGATTTCCCAATCGCACATATCCCCATCATCTTCACGGTACACTTTTCCGATACATTCTACTTCTAACTCAATGCCTTGGTTGGTATGAATGGTTGTAACAGCTGACATTCCTGTCACTTCTCCTGCTGGAATCGTCCGACCAAGTGTTTCAGAATAAATGTCCTCATCGAGGATATATGGCACACTCTTTTGAGAAATATCTTTGATGGTCAAGTTCATTTTTGCACAGATGCCTTCAGCAGAGTTCCACATGTAAGAAGGGAAACTTTCAGCAGAAGCAATTTCTTTTTCAAAACGTTCTACATCATAACCCGCACCATGCGCTTCAGCAAGGGCTAGTCCGTAGTCTTCAACGTTATAGCTTACAGCACCTTTAATCTTGGTGATTTTATTCATTCCTGCCATCATGAGACATGGCATATTAATCCAGTAAATATCTTGCATACCTGAGCCCATAATGGTCACACCATGCTCTTTTGCCAATTTATCAAGACGATTTGTTTCTGACGGAGAAGTTGTCCAAGGATAGATGGCTTCCTCACAGGTTGAAATGACATTTACCCCATGTTTAATGGCTGTTTCATAGAAATTGTACATTTCAGGCATGTAAGAGAAAATAGTGACAATAGCAATATCTGCATCGCAACTTGAAAATACTGCATCTGCATCATTTGAGATAATAACCCCTGTCTTATATCCTAGCTCTGCAAAATCACCGACATCTTGGCCAACAACAGCTGGATTATTATCGATTGCCCCAACAATTTCTACCCCATGCTCCACCAAATAGCGGAACAAAACTTTGGACATTTTTCCACAACCATATTGGACTGCGCGTACTTTTGAAGTTCTCATTGTGAACTCCTCCTTTTTATTGTTATTTATTTCACAATTATAGTATAATGTCTCTAGTAACTAGAGAGTCAATAGAGAGTTTCAAAAAAATGAAAAATATTTTACGAATCGGTGAATTTTCCAAAATAAATAGTATTTCTATCCGAACCTTACGCTTTTATGACCAAATCGGCTTACTCCACCCCTATCATATTGATCCAGAGACCAATTACCGCTACTATCATATCAAGCAATCTTCTATCGTCGATTCCATTCAATACTTGCGACAACTGGATTTTTCTCTCGAAGACATTAAGGAAATTTTATCTAATAAGAGCAGTCCCCATCTTCATCAACTGATTGAGGATCGCTATCAAGATTTACTTCGAGAAAAGAAGGCTCTGGAACATCGGATTGCAGAAATCGAAGTCTTCCGCTCAGGGGCTTTATTATATACCGAACACAAAACCAGTAAGGATCTTGAGATAGAAATTCTACCTGAACGAAATATTTGGACCTTTGATTTGCCGAAAAACATCTACCAGATGAACCAAGAAGAATACGAGCTCTATCTCCGTTACTTAAAGCAAGAAATCTTCTCACAAAATCCATTTTATGAACACTTTGGTAAAGTCGGCTCGCTCATGCAGTTAGAGGATTTCAGTAATCAACAGTGGATTTCTACTCAATTTGCCCTCCTCTATAATCCCTACCTTCACTCCCCTGCTGTCAAAGAAGTCACACTAGCAGCTGGCTCATATGCTGTTAGCTATTGCTCTTCCTTTGAGGAAGAAATTACCCGCCTCCCTCTCTTTTTTAAATCGCTAATAGCCGAGCAATTGACTCCAATTGGTCCTTATATCTGCGAAGTCATCCACGAACAACCAAATCTATTCGAGCAAGAACGCGATATGTTTATCAAAATGCAGGTTGCGATTCAAAAACAGTA
Source organism: Streptococcus handemini (assembly GCF_040984445.1). Taxonomy (NCBI): domain Bacteria; kingdom Bacillati; phylum Bacillota; class Bacilli; order Lactobacillales; family Streptococcaceae; genus Streptococcus; species Streptococcus handemini. The sequence goes on along the minus strand of NZ_JBFRYH010000010.1, from coordinate 15,658 downwards.
ATACTCTATTACTATCAAAATGAGCATTTTTCGATACTTTATTAGATAGTGCGGACGCAAGCAATCTCCTTCGGCTTACTGGATTTCCAACCTGACACAAGCACTAACCTAACTTTGTCGATGCAACCAATTTATATTTTTTATGGTTATAAATGGTGGCTAAGTTGGTTATTTTTGAATTTCAATGAGTATAACACAAAAAAAGAAGCGTCCAATCGGCAAAGATGTTGCCGATATTTTTGTAAATACCAACAGATCACCCTGTCATGCGCTTCTTCCTTCAGTTCAAAAAGTCAGTCTAAAACATAAGAGATTGGGTAGTTGCCATACTCCGACTAGAGAGTATAGCTTGTACCTCAATCTCTTTTCATTTTTTATTTATAGGTGCTTGATTGAGCGGTTGGCATACTGCTTCCAGTCAATTTCTCTGGCATTACACCACGCCTGTACATCCGGCCCTAAAATGAGATCTTTCTGACGCAGCTCTACTATATTTTTCGCACCAACCAGTACCATCATCTCCGCAACTCGTTCCGTAAGGCGTCTCACCTCATAGATAGCTCGCTCAATATTTTGGCTATTTTGAACCATCTGCAAAATCCGATTTGAAATTCCTACAAGTTCTGCTCCAAGCGCCAAAGACTTGATAATATCGAGCTCGTTTTTGATACCACCAGAAGCAATCACTTCTGGACGCCCCTCTTCTGGTAAGCTCATTGCTTCTACAAGAGAAATAACTGTCGACTGCCCCCAACCATTTAACAGTGGATAACCATCTCCGCCACGACGAATATTTTCAATCAAGGCAAAATCTGTCCCACCTGTGCCTGAGATATCTACCGTCTGTACACCAATAGAAGCTAGACGTGCAACCGTTTCACGGCTCATTCCAAAACCAACTTCTTTCACAATAACAGGAACTTCAATTCCACGAACAATGGCTTCAATATTTTTCAACCATATCGAAAAATCACGATCACCCTCGCGCATCACTAATTCTTGTGGGGCATTGAGATGAATTTGTAGACCATCTGCCTCCAGCAAATCAACTGCTCGTTTTGCATTCTCAAGATCGTGGTTCGCGCCTAGATTCGCAAAGATAATCCCATGCGGATTTTCCCCACGTAAAATACGGAAACTGTCTGCTACACTTGGATCCTTTAGAGCTGCACTCACCGAACCTGAAGCCAATGGCACCTTTGTTAAATGGCCGATGATGCCAAGCAATTGATTGATTAACTTTGTTCGTTCGCTACCACCTGTCATAGCGTTAACAAAGAATGGTGTTGCCATGGTCAAACCAGCTACCGAGGTCTGCAAACAAACATCCTCTACCTTTAATTCAGGTAACGATTGATGTACAAAGCGCGTTTGTTCAAAATCTTTTGCAGACTCCATATGAAACTGCTGATTGGCTAATGCCACGTGTTGATCTTTTCGATTTGGACCAGTAAATGCGTATTCAAACATGATATCTCCTTATTTTTTTCGAGCTATAGAAATATTGAGGGGGACAATTCCTACCTGCTGCCAAGCCTGACCAATTCTTCTTTTTTGACCAGCGGACTCTACCAAGCAAATCCCACAATCACCGCCTCCCGCTCCAGAGGATTTAGCAACAGCTCCTTGCTCTATTGCTAATTGGCATAGTTGGGCGAGCTTAGGTGTTTCGATGATAATCCCCATACTTGTCGAAAACTCCTGTAACTGTTGACGATTCATCACCACAGCTTCTCTAACGGATTCCTTGTCATTTTCTTTACAAGCCTGAATCATTTTTTGTACACAGTGCTTGTTTTCTGTTAAAAATTGCCGGTAGTGAACTTCTTTTTCTTCCTGATTCAGCTGACGATGCATGGTTACCACCAATTGGTCTGTCGAAGCTGCCGACCCAGTCCAGCCAACCAGTAAGTCTAGACCATCTGGTAAAGCAAGTGACTCGATAAACAGGCCTTGCCAGTCTTGTGCGAGTAATTCAAGAATCGGTAAGTACTCCATCGCGTCTTTAAGCCAAGTCCGATCAACAGAATGATAGGCGACAATCCCACCAAAACTGGAGGCAGCAAGGTCACCAAAGGAACCTACCATATCAATTTTTAACTGAGCAATTGCTGCCAGTTTATACACCAACATCGGTACAACTTCTTGCTGATAATAGGCTAATAAGGCCCGAATCACTGCAACCGTTACAGCTCCTGAGGAGCCCAAGCCATACTTGGTACCTGATTTTTGATCATCCAAATCCGATCGTACTGCAACGCGATAGAGTGCAGATACATCTACGCCCAACGTGCGGACATAGTCTTCAACCACCTGCATACTACTGATAATCAACTGATAGGAATTAGACGAACCTGCGCAAATCTGATGCCCCTGACGGGACCAAGCCACTTCCAGTTCAGGATTTTGAGTAGAATGAATCGTCCCTACCTCTGCCTTTTGTAAAGAAACAAACAATCGCTGTTCAACCGCTGCAATCACTGCCGGATAACCAGCTTCAACAACTGCATATTCACCCGCTAAATACAATTTCCCCGGTGCGCTTGCTTCAATCATGCTCCACACCTCTAGAAAAATTACGTTCTGATTCCTGCCAGTCTGCGCTTGATAAAACATAGGCCCCGCACCCTGGAAGACTAGTTAAAATTTGCTCTGCTGGCAAATATGCTTTCAAGGCTGTGACTAAACGATCCATATCACTAGCTCTACAAAGCACTTTGACATTCGGACCGGCATCCATGGTCATATAAGCCGGCAAATGCAAGTCCGTTCTTACCTGACGAACAGCCTCCTGCGCTTTTAGACTATCCGCTGTCCAATAGGTAAAGGGAGGATTCGCGGACAAGGTGGTCGCATGCATTTTCATGCCATTGTGTTCCGTCAGTTGACCCACTCGCTCAAAATCTCGCTGCGCAATGGCAGCCTTGATGTTTTGCAAATCTCGAGCAGCGGTTTCAACCCAAATCGGATAAAACGGGGAAGTCTGAACCGTATGCTCCATGCCCTCACGACTAGCAATCTTTTTCTTTCCCGTATCAACAGCAAGAACAATCATCCCAATGTCCCAATCCGCATCGTCAATTGGATGTGCCATAGAATCTGCTGACCCTGTCCCCATATCCCATTCGACAAAGCCGCCAAAAAGACTACGGGTACTAGAGCCTGACCCTCGTCTAGCAAAGGTTGATAATTCCTCGCGAGACAAGTCCAAGTCCAAAGCAGTTGCAGTAGCTAATGCCAAAGCTGCAAAAGCGGAAGCTGAACTAGCTAGACCAGCAGCCGTTGGGACAAAATTCAAACTTTCTACACGGGCAAATCTGCCCTCACTTATATATTCGCGAAACAAATTCAAAAATTGCGAAATTTTTTTTACTTCTTTTTCAGATTGCTTTTGGTCGTTCAAAAAAAACTCATCTGTCGTCAATGAATCATCAAAGACAACCTTGGTATCTGTATAAAAGGCATCCAAGGTCAAGGATAAACTGGAATTCATCGGTAAAAATAAATCCTTATCCCGTTTTCCCCAATATTTAATTAACGCAATATTGGTATGGGCACGCGCAATTCCCACTTTCTTACTCATGTCCTTCTCCTAAAAACTGTATCCATGTTTGGCTTGCACCTGCTGATGCGAGTGCCTGAGCAATATTTTGCGCTTCTGCCTTGGTCTTTGCAAGAGCAATCATGCAACCTCCCCGGCCACCACCAGTTAATTTGGCCCCCAATGCCCCCTTTTGGCGCGCAATCGCAACCAATCTATCTAAACTTTCATCAGATACACTCAACTTCTGCAAATAACTATGTGCACGGTTCATAACTTGACCAAGTTCAACAGCTTGATTCTGCGCCAAATAATCCCTCGCTTGATTGGTCAACTCTCCCAGAGCCTCAATCCAATGGATAGCTTCTTCCTGCTCTTGACAAAGGTGTGCTACATCAGTAATCGCTTCTAGGGTATTTCCCGTCTTTCCTGTATCTGCGACAACCAGATAAGCATTCAAGCAAAGGGCCACCGACTCAATTGCTTGACCTTTCACAAAAAAGATAGGTGAGGTCCCTGTCACCGTTGTCGCATCAATTCCTGACGGATTTCCATGCGCAATCTTTTCAGACGACTGGACGATTTCCCACAGTTCTTCATCTGACAAGTTTTTTTGATAGAAAGTAAATAAAGCTCGTGCCACTGCGGTAGCAACTGCTGCACTAGAACCCATCCCTCTTTCTGCCGGAATGGTTGAGTGAATTTCAATATGAATAGCGGGATCAGTCGGTGCCCCAATCCGATAAAGCGAGAATCGGATGGCATGTTTCAAACTTTCCCAGATTTTGGGCATTTCATGAACCAGACCTTGATAAAAATCACAACTAACAGAAAGCGCATGGCCTTCAGCTCGAACTTCAGCCGTAATTTGAACAGCAGAAAAGGGCATGGCAATAGCTGGCTGACCATAAACTACTGCATGTTCTCCCATTAAAATAATCTTTCCTGTTGATCTTCCTATTGCAACCATGATGTCTCCTTATGCAGTTTATATTATACCACGTTTCAGAAAAAACCTTCTACTATTTTCCATTTCACAAGAAGGAACGCTAGAGAAATGTAGCAAAAATTTGTTTTTCAATTCTAAAATCGCTACAATATTACTATCAGATAGGACGAGGAATACGACTATGAATATGAACCATCTACTGCAGCAAGCACCGAAAAATCTTCCTATTTTGCAGGCTCGTTTTGGGCTAGAACGCGAATCACTACGCATGAATACCAAACACCGTATCACGCAAACTGCTCATCCCGAAAAACTAGGTTCTAGGGAGTTCCACCCTTATATACAGACCGACTATAGCGAATCTCAATTGGAATTGATTACCCCAGTTAGCAACTCGACAATCGAAGCTAGACGGGTGCTAGGCGCCATCACAGAAGTTGCCTATCGCTCCATGAATCCAGAGGAATATCTCTGGCCACTATCTATGCCTCCTCAAGCAGGAGAAGATGAGATTCGCATTGCTCAACTGGCAAATGAATATGAATACCAGTACCGACAAGGTCTTGGTCAGCGCTATGGAAAATTACTCCAATCCATGTCTGGGATTCATTATAATATAGAACTAGGCGCAGACCTTATCCAGCAATTGTTTGAACAAAGCCACTATAGCTCATTACTTACATTTAAAAATGATCTCTATCTCAAGTTAGCACAGCAATTTTTACGCTATCGCTGGTTTTTAACCTATTTGTACGGTGCTAGTGTAGTAGCCGAAACAGGATTTTTACAGGAAGCATTAGATCTCCCTGTTCGTTCCTTGCGCAACAGCTCCTATGGTTATGTTAATTCTGCGGATATTCATGTTTCCTTTGCTGATTTAGAAACCTATGTCCATGATATTGAGCACTATGTCAAAACAGGGCAGCTTTCTGCTGAAAAAGAATTTTATTCAGCCGTCCGCCTGCGGGGTCACAAGCACAATCGAGACTATCTCACAAAAGGCATTCGTTATCTCGAGTTTCGTTGTTTTGACCTAAATCCTTTTGATTTTCTGGCCATTAGTCAAGAAACCTTAGATACTGTCCATCTCTTTGCTCTTGCCCTCCTTTGGATTGATTGCCCTAAAAATATAGATGATGCACTTTTAGCCGCTGCTCAACTAAACGACAAAATTGCCCTTTCTCATCCTCTAACTCCCCTACCAAAAGAGGCTGATACGCAAACTATTATTGAAGCCATGCAGGCTGTTGTTAGTCATTTCCAATTAGATGAGAAGTATCAAGAATTAGTAGAAACTGTCAAACAGCAAGTTGCTCAACCACAACTGACCCTATCAGGACGATTGGTCGACCAACTAGAAGGTCTTTCCTTAGAGGATTTTGGACGCCAACAAGGACGAGACTTTCATGCCTATGCTTGGAATGCGCCCTACGCTCTTAAAGGCTATGAAAACATGGAACTTTCTACTCAAATGCTGATATTTGATGCTCTGCAAAAAGGAATTAACCTTGAGATTCTTGATGAAGAAGATCAATTTCTCAAACTCTGGCACAAGGATCATGTCGAGTATGTCAAAAATGGCAACATGACCTCAAAAGACAACTATGTTGTCCCTCTTGCTATGGCCAATAAAACGGTCACTAAAAAAATCCTCGCAGCTGCTGGATTTCCAGTCCCAGTAGGGGCAGAATTTTCAACCAAGGAAGATGCCCTACGCTACTACGGACAGATTGAAAAGCGGGCCATTGTTATCAAGCCAAAATCAACCAACTTCGGTCTAGGTATTTCTATTTTCCAAGATGGCGCTAGCCTAGAAGACTATGAAAAAGCCCTTAACATCGCCTTTACCGAAGACACACAGGTCTTGGTGGAAGAATTCATTGCAGGCACTGAGTACCGTTTCTTTGTTCTAGACGGAAAATGCGAGGCTGTATTACTACGTGTAGCTGCAAATGTGGTAGGAGATGGGATTCATACAATCCGCGAATTGGTTGACCTCAAAAATCAAGATCCACTGCGTGGACGTGACCACCGTTCTCCCCTTGAAATCATTCAGTTAGGAGACATTGAAAAGCTCATGCTGAGCCAGCAGGGCTATCAGCCAGATACCGTTCTAGAAGCTGATCAAAAAGCTGAGCTACGGGGTAACTCCAATATTTCAACAGGCGGTGACTCAATTGATGTAACAGATCAAATGGATGAGAGCTATAAGCAACTAGCAGCTGATATGGCTACAGCTATCGGAGCTTGGGCGTGCGGTGTTGACTTGATTATTCCAGATCTAACACTGCCGGCTACCAAAAGCAAACCAAACTGTACCTGTATCGAACTCAATTTCAATCCGTCCATGTATATGCACACCTATTGCTACCAAGGGCCAGGCCAAGAACTAACACCCAAGATTATCGCAAAATTGTTCCCTGAGATCATTTAGCAAGACTGAAGCAGTTTTCAGTCTTTTCATATTTCCCTTAAAGCCCATCTACTGGCATTTTACCACTCTTGTGCTATAATAATTCCTATGGACAAAATGATTAAAACAATTTCAGAAAATGGGCACTTTCGTGCCTTTGTATTAGATAGCACAGAAACGGTTCAAACTGCTCAAGAAAAACATAATACTATGGCTTCATCAACTGTGGCCTTGGGGCGTACCTTAATCGCCAACCAGATACTGGCTGCAAATGAAAAGGGCAATACCAAAATGACCCTTAAAATCCTTGGCAACAGCTCACTTGGTGCCATTATCAGCGTGGCAGATACAAATGGTCATGTCAAGGGCTATATTCAAAACCCAGACATCGATTTGAAAAAAACAGCAACAGGAGAAGTTATCGTAGGGCCGCTAGTTGGCCAAGGACAATTTTTAGTGATTACCGACTATGGTATGGGACATCCCTACCACTCGATGACACCGCTGATTTCAGGAGAAATCGGTGAAGATTTTGCCTACTTTTTGACTGAAAGCCAACAAACGCCGTCAGCAGTTGGACTCAATGTCTTGCTTGACGAAGAAGACAAGGTCAAGGTGGCAGGTGGTTTTCTGGTGCAAGCCTTACCAGATGCCACAGAAGCAGAAATTGCACAATTTGAACAACGGATTCAGAATATGCCTGCTATTTCTAGCTTGCTTGAGTCTGACAATCATATCGAATCCCTACTGGAAGCTATTTATGGTGAGCAACCTTTCAAACGTTTATCGGAAGACACACTCAGCTTTAACTGTGATTGCTCAAAAGACCGCTTCTTAAATGCTCTTGCTAGCTTGCCAAAAACAGATTTACAAGAAATGAAGGAAGAAGATAAGGGGATAGACATTACCTGCCAATTCTGCCAAACCCATTATCACTTTGACGAAAACGACTTGGAGGAACTCATCAATGACTAATCTCAACACCCCATTTATGATTGGAAATGTCAAAATCCCCAATCGAACAGTCCTAGCCCCTATGGCTGGTGTCACTAATTCTGCCTTTCGTACTATTGCAAAAGAAATGGGCGCAGGGCTCGTGGTCATGGAAATGATTTCTGAAAAAGGACTGCTCTACAACAACGAAAAAACCTTGCACATGTTGCATATCGAGGAAAACGAAGCCCCAATGTCTATCCAACTCTTTGGTGGAGACGCTGACGGATTATCTCGTGCCGCAGAATTTATCCAAAAAAATACCAAGGCAAATATCGTGGACATCAACATGGGTTGCCCCGTTAACAAGGTCATCAAAAATGAAGCAGGTGCCAAATGGCTCAAAGACCCTGATAAAATTTACCACATTATCAAGCAAGTAACATCTGTTCTTGACATTCCTCTCACTGTAAAAATGCGGACTGGTTGGGCTGATCCTAGCCTAGCTATTGAAAATGCGCTCGCTGCAGAAAGTGCTGGAGTAGCTGCTCTTGCCATGCACGGTCGCACTCGGGAACAAATGTATACAGGAACTGTTGACCTTGACACCCTCAGCAAGGTCGCAAAGGCCCTCACTAAAATTCCATTCATCGCAAACGGCGACATTCGCACCGTCCAAGACGCTCGCCAACGGATTGAAGAAGTCGGTGCAGATGCTGTTATGGTCGGACGAACTGCTATGGGGAATCCTTATATCTTTGAGCAAATCAATCATTATCTCGAAACAGGCGAAATCTTGCCTGATTTGAGTTTTGAAGATAAGCTCAAGATTGCCTTTGAACACCTTACTCGCTTGGTCAACCTCAAAGGAGAAAGCATTGCCGTCCGTGAATTCCGTGGATTGGCTCCCCATTATCTACGTGGAACAGCTGGTGCCGCTAAGATCCGTGGAACAGTCGCCCGTGCCGAAACTGTTGCAGAAGTTGAAGCACTCTTTAACCAAGCACGTGAAAATTATAAAAAATAAGGTCGCAAAACAGATCTGCACAGCTTGTCATGCTCTATAAAAATCAATATCTGATCAGCAACATCATCAAAACATGTTAAAGAGGTTGGGACGAACGTGCCCAACCTCTTATTTTGCCCTATCGGGTACTATCAAATTTCAATTCGCCGGCTTTTACACCAATTTTTAGTGTACTGCCATTTTGTAATTCCCCACGCAGCATCATTTCTGCTAGTGGATCTTCGACTTTCTTTTGGATGATACGACGGAGTGGTCGCGCTCCCATTTCTCTGTCATAACCTTCTTTTGCTAGTAATTTCAATGCAGAAGGTTGAATCTTGAACTGAATACCCTTTTCATCCATCACGGTTTGAAGGGGACGAATCATCACTTTCACCACTTCTTGCATATCGTGATCACTCAAACTATGGAAGACAATCTTCTCATCAATTCGGTTGATGAACTCTGGGCGATAGGCTTTTTTTAACTCTTCAAAAATACGTTTTTCAACATGTTCCTGACTTTGTGACAAATCAAGTGCTCCAAAACCAACTGTCTTATCATCGCGTAAGGCTGTTGCACCAAGATTGGAGGTCATGATAATGAGGGTATTTGAAAAATCAACCTTCCGTCCCTTACTATCTGTCAAGACTCCATCATCTAATACCTGCAAGAGAAGATTAAAGGTATCAGGGTGTGCTTTTTCAACCTCATCAAATAATAGAACCGCATAGGGTTTGTTACGGACTTTTTCCGTCAGCTCACCGCCTTCTTCGTAGCCAACATAGCCTGGAGGGGCACCATTTAACCGACTAGCCGCAAATTTTTCCATATACTCACTCATATCAAAACGAATGAGAGCCGATTCATCATCAAATAATACCTCAGCCAAAGCCTTTGCCAACTCTGTTTTTCCGACCCCAGTAGGGCCTAAGAACATAAAGGAACCAATAGGACGCTTGCCTGTCCGAATGCCAGATTGGTTTCGGCGAATAGCACAACTGACCGCCGAAATAGCAGCTTCTTGCCCAATCACACGCTTATGCAATGCAGCTTCTAAATTCAAATATTTTTTCACATCTGTCTGGCTCAGCTTCGCAACTGGAATACCGGATAAGCGACTAAGAGTTAGCAACACATCTTCTTCTGTTACTTTGGCATTACCTAGTATTTCTTGGTTTTCTTCCTCTAACTCCTTCATCAACAGCTGACTGACTGTCTTATGCTTTCCATCCATCAGTGCCTGATCAGCCGCAGACAATTCAGACTGTTTACCGCTGGTTTTTTGCTGATTTTGTACTGTTGCACTCGCTTCATCAAGTAAATCAATAGCTGAGTCTGGCAAATTTTTGCTGGTCAAGTACCGTTTAGCAAACAGCACAGCCGTACGAACAGCTTCCTCTGTAATCTGTATTTTATGGTGGCGTTCATAGGCCGGTTTTAATCCTTGTAAAATAGCAATACTATCAGCCACACTTGGTTCATCGACTGTCACCTTGGCAAATCGACGGGAGAGAGCCGCATCTTTTTCAATATGTTTTTGATATTCATCTTGGGTCGTTGCACCAACTGTTCGCAAAGTTCCCCGTGCAAGAGCTGGTTTTAGGATATTAGCTGCATCTAAAGTCGAATCAATTCCGCTACCTGATCCCATAATCGTATGGAGCTCATCAATAAAAAGGATAACATTCCCATCTTCTTCAATATCGTTAATGATATTGTTCATTCGTTCCTCAAAATCGCCACGAAAACGTGTTCCTGCAATGACATTCATCAAGTCCAACTCCAAGACCCGCATCTTAGCTAGACTAGCTGGCACTTCACCGTCTGCTACCCGTTGAGCCAACCCCAAGGCAAGCGCTGTTTTCCCAACCCCTGCTTCTCCTACTAAGACAGGATTATTCTTGGTCTTGCGTGACAAAACTTGAATCATTCGAGAAATTTCTGACTCACGTCCAATCACTGGCTCAATCTGTCCTGCACGAGCCAACGCAGTCAAATCTCGTGTATAGTCTTCTAAACCACCTGTCTGCGGTGCTGGTGACATGCCCATCATATTGGCCATAGTTGGACGATTGGCACGACTACCTTTCATCGTACTACGAATAGCTTTCAAATCTTCTTTCGTAAATCCAGCTTTTGCCTCTAAATTCTTCCGCAAATCAATAAAGCGAATCTTATCATCTGAATCTTCAAAATGAAAACCGGCCCTATCTAAAATCTGTGAAGCAACCGAACGTTTATCGAGTAACATTGCCATAAAAACATGCTCTGTTCCCACCTGCTTTGCTTTGACAATTTCCGCAATCTTATGGGCAAACCCAATCACTTCATTCAAACGTTTTGACGTGTGCAACAGCGCAAACTCTTCCAATTCTTCACGATAGCTACGCTCTGTTACCAGACGAGTTGCCTGCTCATAGTCTGCAATATCTGTAGGATATTCTGCCAAAACAGCTCCTGCAATCGTATCTGGATTGATCACAAAAGCCAATAATAAATGCCAAGTTTCTAGGTAGTCACACATATAGCGCTGTCCAATAAACTGCGCATCTTCATAGGCACGTTGTAATCCTTTTGAAAATTTCATCCTAATCCTCTTTCCTATCCAATCGTCGTAGTAGTTGTCGTAGCATCCGTGCACGGATGGCAGGGGCATCCGTTCCCAACACCTCATCGCTCCCAATTGACAACAAGAGATTGCCTTCTCGCTCTGTCATCAGCTGCTCATCAAATAACAGCTGTAAAATATCCGCGAAGACCGTGCCAGACACTTCTTTCCCCATATTATGTAGTAAGTCGTGAACCAACTCATGCTTGTCCGAAAAGGTGACACGCCCAATGCGGATGTAGCCACCGCCACCACGCTTACTTTCGACAATATAGCCACGACTAGCCGTAAACCGTGTCTTAATCACATAATTAATCTGACTTGGTACCACTTCAAACCGACTAGCCAACTCACTCCTACGCAACTCTGCTACACTTACTTGCTCTAAAAGCGCCTTAATATGCTCTTCGATATAATCAGATGTATTTTTCATCACCATAGAATCCACCTCTTTCTCTGACTATCTTTGACTATTATATCGTAAATCACAAACTTTGAAAAGCAAAAGCCACGCTGTTCTGTTTGTTCAAGGGATATAAATGGTAATATACATTAGGGAGTATCAGTCCATTTTTTCACCTACAAATTGGACTATACTTCTTTATCTCTTGCCTTTCTTCCTCATTTTTCCTATACTAAGATATAGAAAGGAGTTACGATGTTTACCAATTCATTTCAAAAGCTCGTACAAGATTTTACAGCAATTTCTATCGAAGAAGCCGAACGTTTACTCGCGCAGGAAGAACCAGCCATTCTCTTTTTAGGACGTGCGACCTGCCCTTATTGCCAACGTTTTGTACCAAAACTCCATAACGTTGCACAAGCTGCTGGATTAACCGTCTATTTTATCGACAGCTCTAATCCTGATCCACAACTCCAAGCACTTCGTCAGCGCTACCAAGTAGCTACAGTTCCAGCCCTCTTATACACAAGTGCAGCGGGTGTTCAGGTTCGCTGTGACAGTTCTATGACAGAAGAAGAAATCCGTCACTTCTTAGCAGGCTAATATGACAGCTCTACAATTTCAGTTTCAGACCGATTCTGTGACCCTCTACCACAAAAATCAATCATTTGGAACAATCTATTTCAAGGAAAATCCTTATCACAACCAAAATATTTATCTAAATTTTCAGTTGAAGCAGTATGATATAAGCCTTGCTCCTTCGCTTTTTCAAGCCATTCTCCAGCATACCAAGCGCCCTTTACAGGTCACGCTTGATTCTACAGACCAGACCCTCATCGCTTTTTTAGAGGCAGGAGGTTTTAAATGCCTGCGAAAATGCTATGAGATGGAAGTTAGCATACAAGATTACCTTGGAAATCCTGTCCCCATTCAATTTCAAATAGCAGAACAAACGGAAAACATCTACTATCGTTGTTGCAATCTGTTGCTGAATCATTACCAGAATACACATCAGGCAATCAGTCCATTTACAGGAGAGAAAGACGAGTTTTTCAAGGAACTTCCTTCCACTGTTTGCTATCACATTGAAAAAGACGATATCACTTGTCTAGCTTTTCTTGACGGAAATGAAATTGCCTATCTGTGGGCAAAGAGCATAGACTGCCTCCAAGTCTTTCTCAATTAACTGATTCCCTACCTCTTTCAGCAATATAGCTCCATTATCTTTGAAGCAGATGATGTGGATCCCTGTGCGATGACGCTTAAATCAGTCTTTACAGATGTCACAGATGAACATTGGGATACTTATATCCTACGATAAACAGTAAAAAAGAGAAGAACACTTGTTCCTCTCTTTTTAGTTACACTTCTTATTTACCAAGAGCCGCAGCCATTGTTGCAGCAACTTCTGATTCAAAGTCGTTTGCTGCTTTTTCAATTCCTTCACCCACTTCGAAGCGCGCAAATGCTACAACGCTAGCGTTTACTGAGTCAAGGTAAGCTTCAACTGTCTTGCTGTCATCCATGATGTAGACTTGTGCAAGGAGTGTGTAAGCTTGGTCAACTTTTGTGTTGTCAAGCATGAAGCGATCCATTTTACCTGGAAGGATTTTATCCCAGATTTTTTCTGGTTTGCCTTCAGCAGCCAATTCTGCTTTGATGTCTTCTTCTGCTTGTGCAATCACATCGTCAGACAATTGTGCTTTTGATCCATATTTCAAGAATGGAAGGGCTGGTTTACCAACCATTGCACGGCTTTCATTGTCTTGTTCGATTGCGTGGTTCAATTGTGCCAATTCATCTTTCACGAATTGCTCATCCAATTCTTTGTATGAAAGAACAGTTGGTTTCATCGCAGCGATATGCATTGATACTTGTTTTGCAAGCGTTTCATCGCCACCTTCGATGACAGAGATAACACCGATACGTCCGCCATTGTGTTGGTAAGCACCAAATGCTTGGGCATCTGTTTTTTCAATCAAGGCAAAGCGACGGAATGAGATTTTTTCTCCGATTGTTGCAGTTGCATTTACGTAAGCTGCTTCAAGCGTTTCACCTGAAGGCATTGTAAGAGCAAGAGCTTCTTCATTGTTAGCTGGTTTACCTTCTGCGATTACTTTAGCTGTTTCATTGACCAATTCAACGAATTGAGCATTCTTCGCAACGAAGTCTGTTTCAGCATTTACTTCAACAACTGCTGCTACATTTCCATCCACGTAAACACCAGTCAAACCTTCTGCTGCTACACGATCAGCTTTCTTAGCTGCTTTTGCCATTCCTTTTTCACGAAGCAATTCAATCGCTTTTTCGATGTCACCATCTACTTCAACAAGGGCTTTCTTCGCGTCCATGACACCAGCACCAGATTTTTCACGCAATTCTTTTACAAGTTTAGCTGTAATTTCTGCCATAGTATATCTCCTATTTTAATATTTAAGTAAAAAAGGGGAGGGCTGAGCCCCGCCCCTTAGGATGTTTTCGAGTGATTAGTTGTTGTCGCCTTCTACAACTTCAACGATTTCTTCGATTGATGTTACTTCTGCTTCAGTAGCCGCCAATTCTGCTTCTACTGATTCAACGCTATCTTCACCTTGACGGCCTTCGATAATTGCGTCAGCCATTTTCGCAGTGATTAATTTAACAGCGCGGATTGCATCATCGTTTGCTGGGATGATTACATCGATATCATCTGGGTCAGTGTTTGTGTCAACCATCGCAACAACTGGAATTCCCAATTTTTTTGCTTCTTTCACAGCGATTTGCTCTTTATGTGGGTCAACAACGAACATGACATCTGGAATACGTGGCATGTCTGCGATACCGCCCAAGAATTTTTCAAGACGAGCACGTTGTTTGTTCAACAAGGCTACTTCTTTCTTAGGAAGAACGTCAAATGTTCCTTCTTCTTCCATGCGGTTGATTTCTTTCAAACGAGCGATACGTTTTTGGATTGTTCCCCAGTTTGTAAGAGTTCCACCCAACCAACGGTGGTTGATGAAATATTGGCCAGAACGGATAGCTTCGTCTTTCACTGCTTCTGCAGCTTGTTTTTTCGTACCAACGAACAAGATTACTGCATCATTTGCTGCTGCATCACGGATAAAGTCGTATGCTTGGTCAGCCAATTTTACAGTTTGTTGGAGGTCGATAACGTGGATACCGTTACGTTCTGTAAAGATGTATTTCGCCATTTTAGGGTTCCAGCGACGAGTTTGGTGACCAAAGTGAACACCAGCCTCAAGAAGTTGTTTCATTGAAATTACTGCCATGAGTAATGTCTCCTTTTTGTTTTTTCTCCTCTCTCAAACGTCAGCTTGCAGTCCAACCTTTTGGCAACAGGCCCACAATGGATTTGAGATGAGTATTTATTGCGTATCGCAACTCTATCATCTTACCAAATTTCACAGGATTTGGCAAGGGATTTGTTATTTTAGCCACGACAAACGCATGAAACGGTCTTCGGCTTTTTTCTACCTCAAACACTTTTTTGATTTAAAGTAATCGTTTTAAATACTGGTCAAAGGATAGACTAAGGACATATTTCTTACGACGCATGCTCATTTTCTTTCCAAAATCCAACCGTTTTAGGACAGCTAGGCAGAATTTGTCCATCACATTCAAATTAAACGCTAACTGCTTGTTCAAAGTTTTATTCGCATCTTCTCGAAAAACAATATCTAATAACCAATGCATACTCTCTATCTGCCAATGACCTCGTACATAGTCGCATAATTCCTTCGCACTAACCTGACTACTCAAGATAAAGTAGCGTGTTTCTTCACCCTCTTGACTACTCTTGGTC
>NZ_JBFRYH010000009.1:0-44085 GCF_040984445.1 Streptococcus handemini | reverse complement strand
AAGCGTTCAATCGTAGCACTTTCAGGATTCTGATTAAAGTCAATTTTTAAGTCAGTTAAAACTTGAGGATCCACCATACTCACTACACGCTCTAAAGTATCATGAGATGGACAACCATCACTCAAATTAACATATTGTCCAAGAACGGATTCATTCATCTCTATAAAATCTTCCATTTCTTTCCAAGTTTCAATCCCTGCCAACTGACAGACGAAAACAAGAAATAAAATGGTCGATAAGGGATAACGAACCTTCCACGCTTGGCGTTTATCAACTTCTCCACTTTGGGAGTCTATGGAAACGAGAAAATCAATCATTGTAGTCACCTCTATCTCTAGTTTACTACTTTGATTGATTTTGTCACTATGTATGTCGTTTTCTGAAAACTATCTTTTCTTCATGCGTTTGGCGTGCCTCAAAAATGCTTATTTTCCAAAGAAAACACTCGTTTGCCAAATTTCAAGTCCAAGTTAGCCAGTTTGTAAAAACTCACTAGGAGATTTGTAATCTAGTATTTTCTTTGGATAGTTATTAATCCACTTTTCAATAAATGCAACTTGTTGAGTAGTTGCATTTTTACTTGCCTTAGGTAACCAACGACGGATGAGTCTATTATGATTTTCATTGGTTCCTCTCTCCCAAGAGGAATAAGGGTGGGCATAATAAATGTTCTCAGAATCAAAAACATCTGCCAAGCGACTGAATTCAGCCCCGTTATCAGCTGTGATTGAGTTTATGGGATAGTCTTTGAGAATAGTTTTGAGAGCATGATTCACTGAAGAAGCTGACTTATCAGGAATAAGACGAATGATTTGATAACGACTCTTTCTGTCAGTTAGTGTCAACAGATACTCATTTTTTGCTCGTGTCTGAATGACAGTATCAATTTCAAAATCACCGACATTCTCACGCTTATTAATACTCTCTGGCCGTTCTTCAATGGACTTTCCGATGGATTTAAAATTAGGACTAGCATGCTTTTTCTTAGGTTTCACCTTACGAGGATAAAGCATGTCAGCTTTAGTGATCCCTAAGTGTCCATGGTGAATCCAGTAATAGATTGTGGAAATTGGCGCTTTTACTCCCTTAGCCTTCACCATCATCTCGGGAGAAAATTTCAGCTTCATATAGTGGAGGATTTTTTCCTTTGTCTCCTTGTCAATCTTTGCTTTACGACAAGAGTTTTGACGCGCTTTGTTGTAAGCTTGTTGGGCATAGTCTGCAGAATAACGCTTCGCAAACTTACCTTTCCTAATTTGCTGGAGAACCGTGCCACGCTTGATCTCGTTGTTGATGGTTTGTGGCGCTTTACCCAGTAGATTCGCCACTTGACGGTTACTTTTGTTTTCTTTTTTCCACTTTTCAATTAATCGGCGCTCAGCTAGTGTTAAATGTTTTCTTTTTGGTGTATAATAGTTTTGCATCTCAGAGTCTTTCTAATTGTTGTTGTGGTGATTACAATTATATCTCTCTGAGATGTTTTTTCATACCTTCAAGTGGCTAATTTCATTTTAGAACTTTCAAAAACACTCGTTTTTTACATTCATTGTTCTTAATGAATCGATAAGGAAAACTTTAATTTTTGTTTTATGATTACTAACTTAGCTTCTATGTAAATTTTTAGGGTAATAGCAATACTTAGAAAATATAGGATACACCTACGCACCTATATATGAATATGGTCGCGTTTTATATGCTTATTCCTAAAAGTTTAAAGTCTTGAGAATTCCATCAAGTGAGTCTGGACTAGGGGTTGCTGGGGAAACGTTTGGTTTATCCCTTGTTTTTTGCTCATTTTTGCTGAAGATTTCATAGTCTCCTGAGAGGGTAGCATAATTTTTAAACCGTCGTCTCGCATGTCCGATTGTTTGCTGAAAGAGCTTAGTAGCCTCATCTGGATTGACACGCCTCAATGCAGAAAACCTTTCTTGTTTTAACATAAAGTCAAGCATTCTATCAAACTTCGGACGTTTGAAGTCAAGAAGCATTGGATTTTTATCCTGTTCTGCTAGGGTAGGATTGTATCGGTAAAGTGACCAATACCCTGACTCAACCGCTTCCTTTGCCTCTTCCAGCGTTTTTTTCATGCCAAATTCAAGACCGTGGGCAATACAAGGCACATAGGCAATAATGAGAGATGGTCCTGGATAGCTTTCTGCCTCCTCAAATGCCTTAATAACCTGAATAGGATTTGCTCCATTAGCGACTTGAGCAACATAGACATTGCCATAGGTCATAGCCATCATACCTAAGTCTTTTTTTCGACCACGATTTCCAGAGGACGAAAAACGTGCAATCGCAGATGTCGGAGTTCCTTTTGACACATGGCCACCTGTATTGGAGTAAACTTCATTATCTAGGACAAGAATATTGACATCTGCACCGCTTGCAAGGACATGGTCCAAACCTCCGTATCCAATGTCATATGCCCATCCATCGCCCCCAACTATCCATTGAGAAGGTTTGATAAACAAATCACGTTGCGCATAAAGTTCTTGGAGAATTGGATATTTTTCGGACAGTTCCTCCTCTAAGAGACTGATTAGTTTAGCACTGCGGGCCCTCGTTCCTCTTCCTTCGTCAATATGATCTAACCAATCTTGAAGTAGATTGCATAGTTCTGTACTGGCGACAGCCATTGCCTTCTGTACTAGAGGAATCAACGCTTTTCGACGTGTTGTGTTCGCCACCATCATGCCATAGCCAAATTCTGCATTATCCTCCAGTAAAGAATTACTCCAAGCGGGACCTTGACCACATTGATTGGTACTATATGGTGTCGTAGGAGCCATAGCGCCCCAAATAGAAGAACAACCAGTTGCATTTGCAATCATCATGCGATCACCGAACAATTGGGTCAGTAGCTTGACATAAGGAGTTTCTCCGCACCCTGGACATGCACCAGAAAATTCTAGCAAAGGTTGTTCAAACTGGGTATAAGCTACCGTTCCTGGTTTAGCAGGATTTTCTTTTGCTCGTAATGTCATGGAAAAGGCCCAGTTAACAGCTTCTTGCTTTAAGGCTTCTTCATTTTCTACCGAAGCAGATACCATTTTCAGTGCCTTCCCCTTCGCTGGACAAGCGTTCACACACAGTTCACAGCCAGTACAATTTTCGACAGAAACTTGAATCCGATACATGAGGCCATCTTTTCCTTTGAAATCCATGACCCTATATCCCTCAGGTGCTATGTTTAACTCATCTTCTTCTACTAAAAATGGGCGAATTGCTGCATGAGGGCAAACAAAGGAACAACGACTGCACTGCACACAGTGATTCGGATCCCATTGAGGTACTTCCAAGGCTAAACTTCGTTTTTCTTGTGGAGCAGTACCTAGTGGAATATCTCCAGCTACCATTCCATGCTTGACTAACTGTCCGACAGAGACGGATTGTCCTTCCAGTCTATTGATAGGAGTTTGAATTTCTCTAACATAACTTGATGGTGCTATTTTTTTCTTAGCAGTCACTTCGCAATCCCGCCACTCTTCTGGAATCTCCACTTTTTCCAGCGCATTAACGGATAGTGCAATAGCACGAAGATTTTGTTCCACTAACTCCTCGGATTTTTTACCATAGGATTTAACAACTTCTTCCTGCATCCATGTAAGTGCTTTTTCTACTGGAAGTAAATGGGTGAGCTGGAAAAATGCCGCCTGCATACAAATACTGAATTTTTGTGTTAAGCCTGCTTCGTGAGCAATTTTATAGGCATTGATAATATAAAACCGGATGTCATAATCCGCCAAATACTTTTTGACGTGAGCTGGTAAACGTTTTAAAACCTGCTCCTTTGTCCAAGTAGTATTCAGAAGGAAAATCCCTCCTTTTTTCAGACCTTTTAATACATCAAACTGGCGGAGATAAATCTGAGTCGTTAAGCCAACAAAATCCATATTTTGTACAAAATAATGAGATTGAATCGGTTGATTCCCGGCACGTAAATGCGAGACAGTCACCCCATTTTGTTTTCTGGAGTCGTAATAAAAATAAGCTTGAATCTGTTTCTCTGTCTGCTCTCCAATAATTTTGATAATGGATTTGTTCACGCTAACTGCGCCATCTCCGCCTAATCCCCAGAATTTTGCCTGAAATGTATTTGCTGGAGTCAAATCAAGAATTGGAAGAGCTGGGAGAGAAAGTCTCGTCACATCATCTTCGATTCCGATTGTAAACTGTCTTTTGGGTTTAGATTGCTTTAATTCATCAAAAACTGCCACAATCTGATCTGGAGTTGTGTCTTTTGAACCTATGCCATAGCGACCTCCAATAATGATGGGCCTGTGATCGCTTTCGTAGAAAGCAGCTTGAACATCCATAAACAAAGGCTCTCCAACCGCACCAGGCTCCTTAGTACGATCGAGTACTGCAATCGATTTTATAGTTTTCGGAATTTTTTGCAAAAAGACTTCTGTTGGAAATGGTCGATAAAGATGAATTTGAATAAAACCAACTTTTTGTCCATTTTGATTCAAATAATTAACTGCTTGCTCAATTGTTGTTGCAACAGACCCCATTGCAACAATCAGTTCAGTTGCTTCTGGATGCCCATAATAGGTAATCAAATCATATGCTGTTCCACGCAAACGATTTATTTCTCCCATATATTTTTGGACAACATAAGGGAGAATATCATAATGGCGATTGACCGTCTCCCTCTGCTGAAAATGTAAATCTGGTCCTTGATTTGTACCTGATACAGTTGGATGATCAGGGTTCATTCCCCTAGAGCGAAATACCTCCAATGCTTCTTGGTTGATGAGTTCCCGCATATCACCGTACTCTAGAACATGGATTTTTTGCATTTCATGACTGGTAGAGAAGCCATCAAAAAAACTCACAAACGGTACACTAGTTTCAAGACTGGCCAAGTGGGCCACTGCTGCCAAGTCCATGACTTCCTGAACAGTACTCTCCGCCAACATGGCAAAGCCAGACTGACGAACCGACATCACATCGCTATGATCTCCAAAAATGCTTAAAGCACTGGTTGAAACCGAGCGAGCAGCAACGTGAAAAACAGTCGGTAGTAGCTCACCAGCAATTTTATACATATTTGGTAGCATCAATAAGAGCCCCTGTGAGGAGGTGAACGTGGTTGTGAGAGCTCCTGTTTTTAAAGAGCCATGTACGAAGCCTGCCACCCCTGCCTCTGATTGCATCTCGACAATTTTTAAGGGGTGCCCAAACATATTTTGGCGACCTTCAGTCTGCCAAATATCGACACTCTCTCCCATTGTAGAACTTGGGGTAATAGGATAAATACCTGCAATTTCACTAAACGCATAGGCAACATGGGCCGCAGCCATATTACCATCCATGATTTCTTGATGTGACATACAAGTTTCCCCGCCCTTCTACTATTATTTTCTAACCTTTTATTGCTACTTTGCCTCAATTTGTTGTACCAGTCTCCTGTGCGACAAATTGGGGTAAAGTACAATACTATTTTTGATATAAAAGCCCACCCTGTAATACTAGGATGGGCTTAACTACTTTTATATCAGCGACTTTAGCAAACGCCCATTCGTTCTACTCAATTTTCTGTGAGTATTAGTTGCTCTTTGGTAAAATAGTTTCCACTTCCACATGTGGACGTGGGATAACGTGTACGGAAACAAGTTCACCAACACGTTGTGCCGCTGCTGCGCCTGCATCTGTCGCTGCTTTTACAGCGCCTACATCGCCACGAACCATGACAGTCACCAAACCACCACCGACGTGTTCTTTCCCAATCAACGTTACGTTGGCTGCTTTGACCATCGCATCTGCTGCTTCGATGGAACCAATCAAGCCCTTTGTTTCAACCATTCCTAATGCTTCTGAGTGCATGTATATACCTTCTTTCTTTACTTATGACAGGGAAGTTAGTTTTTATGTGGTAAAACTAATTCTACTTCCACATGTGGACGTGGGATAACGTGTACGGAAACAAGTTCACCAACACGTTGTGCCGCTGCTGCGCCTGCATCTGTTGCTGCTTTTACAGCGCCTACATCACCACGAACCATAACAGTCACTAGACCACCACCGACGTGTTCTTTCCCAATCAACGTTACGTTGGCTGCTTTGACCATCGCATCTGCTGCTTCGATGGAACCAATCAAGCCCTTTGTTTCAACCATTCCTAATGCTTCTGAATTCATCTACTATCTCCTTTATTTTATTAACCGCAATTTACTCTTGCCAGTTACTCCGAGTGCATTGGCTTCTTCTGTATCTAAATGACACTCCAATGCAAAGGTGTCTTTCACGCGGATAATGACATTATGAATAATACCTCCGCGTTCACCTGGCAATTCCAAGGATACATTTTGATTATCCTGAACACCGAATCGTTGAGCGTCTGCTGGAGACATATGAATATGCCGCTTAGCAACGATACAACCTTTAGCTAGTTGAACAGATCCGGCAGGACCGATAATAGTACAACCGGGAGTATTTTCTATTTCTCCTGAAAGCCGAAGCGGAGCCTTGACTCCTATTTTAAAGCAATCAGTCGTTGTCAACTCAACTTGGGTCTCTTTTCGAACCGGACCAAGAATGCGAACTTTTTCAATAATTCCTTTCGGACCTGCGACCATCACACATTCTTCCAAAGCATACTGTCCCGGTTGAGAAAGATCCTTTAATTTTTTAAAATTGTAATAACGACCAAAGAGGATATCTGCATCAACTTGTGATAAATGCACGTGGTGATTGGAAACTCCTAAAGGAATAGCAAAGTCATTTTCATTCTCTACTTGATAGGTAGTTTCTGAAGCTGGCTCTATCGAGGAGGTTCCTTCCTCAATACCACTCAGGTGATTCACTACCTTGTAAAGTAGACTTTCTAAATCTTCTCCCATAGTCTCCTCCTCTTATTTTTGTCTTAAAGCAGATAAAATCTCACGAACAATGGCTTCATTATCTGTCTGAGTTTGAGTTACCACTGGTGTAGCAGATGAATCAGAGACAGTTGTTTCCTTTTCTTGCTCTCTTTCAAAAGCCGCTTGAATTTCCTGAGGAGTCTGACTTAGAAAGACCTTCCTCTCACAAGCTGTTTTATCTGCCTTAGCATGTATGCTTGGTGACGAGATACCATCTACTTTTTCATTTATCTGATGTAGTTGGGCCGATTTTGGTAACGCGAGAAAACCAGCATCTTCAGCCACAATTTGTGTCACATCTTTCAATCCGTACGCAACCGTCTTGATATTGACTAAATGTTCTGGTGTTAAATTGTCAGAGACAGAGCTACCTCCATCTGTTCCACAGCCAAGCGTAAACGCAATTGGTAATCCAGTCGAAATACCTGTACCACCTTGACTACCACCAGTGTTAATCAAAATACGCGAAGCAGGTTTACTAGAGAAGCGGAAAATCATATCTGGATCTTCTGTATGGATACTCATCGTATGACCAATACCATTTTGCAACAGACGAATACTTAATGCACAGGCTTCTTCCCAGTTCTTCACTACATAGAATCCTAAAACAGTCGTCAATTTTTCAAACGATAATGGATTGCCTTGACCAACTCCAGCTTGCGGTCCAACCAAAATCTTTGTACCGGCTGGGACTGTTAGCCCAACTGCCTCTGCAATTGCTGTAGCAGATTGTCCTACAAATTTTGGATTCATTGATGGATTGCAGCCCTTTGAGTCGCCTCTGAAGAGAACTTCACAAACCTTGTCTGTCTCTTCTTTGGTCATAACATAGCAACCGTGATTTTTTAACTCACGAAGCACTTCATTCTTGTTAGACTCTTCACAGATAATAGCTTGCTCTGATGCGCAAATAGTACCATTATCAAAAGTCTTAGAAGCAACAATACTGGCAATTGCTTTTTTGACATCTGCTGTTTTTTCAATGTAGGCTGGTGAATTTCCAGCACCTACTCCAATAGCAGGTTTTCCACTACTGTATGCAGCTTTTACCATACCAGGTCCACCTGTAGCGATAATGAGCGAAATATCTTTTGCATGCATCAACTCATTTGTCGCTTGAAGGGTAGGATTATTCACACAACCAATAATGTGTTCTGGCGCTCCTGCTTCAACAGCTGCTTTTCGAACCAATTCAGCCGCTGCAATACTACACCGTTTCGCTGATGGATGCGGTGCAAATACAATTGCATTACGTGACTTAATCGCAATCATCGCCTTAAAAATAATAGTAGATGTCGGATTAGTCGACGGAGTAATCCCTAATAACAATCCCATCGGCTCTGCAACACGGAATAATTTTTTGTTTTCATCAAAATCAATGATACCTGATGTCTTGTAATCCTTAATCTCTTTGTATAACAATGTGGAAGCTGCGTAATTCTTATAGGCCTTATCAGCCAGCTTGCCAAAACCAGTTTCTTCAACCGCTAGATCCGCTAGATAATAAGCATTTGCTTCAACTGTTTTCACAATATGGCGCAAAATCGCATCAATTTGTGCATCTGAGAAAGTTGCTATCATATCGGAAGCGCGTTTCCCTTCTCTTACAAGGTCTCTTGCTTCTTGAATGGAGCAAAGATCTATGTCAACTGTCTTCATTTGATTCATCCTTCCTATCTGATATCCTTATCTTTCTCCTTGTTTTTCAAATTCATTCATCAGAATCGCAATCATATCTCTTCTGACCATCCCTTGTAACACATCCTCAGCAATTACAAGTTCTGGATGATTTTGAATGAGCTCTCTTAAATCTGCTGCTTTCGTTTTATCCAAACGTTTTTTATACTCTTTAGCAGTTAAGTGAACTTCTTCTAGTTTATCTTCAAGAGATTGCATTTCTTCTGAAATTTCTTCTGATGTCACTTCTATATTCGTTTCTTCTGGAGCTTCAAGGTTTGTCGGTATGGATTGTAAGGCAAATTCATCTGATTCTACTGTAGTAGCAACAGGAGGTAGCGGTTCACCCTTTTCTGAATTGATTTCCGTTTCAACAGAAAATTCAGCTTCCTCTGTACCTTCTTCTTGCACTTCATATTTTTCATACAAACTTGCTACTTGATTATCTGGCCTAGGAATGACATGTGAACTGTGAAAACAGAGTTCTCCCAAGCGCTTTACTGCGCTTGTACCAGCGTCCACAGCTGTTTTTACTGCCCCAACATCTCCAGTAATATAGACAGTTACAAGGCCTCCACGAACTTTTTCAGCGTTCATCAAGGAAACATCTGCAACCTTTAGCATGACATCCGCCGCTTCAATTGCACCAATCAAACCGTACGTTTCAATCATACCTAATGCTTTCATACGATTTCCTCCGAGACTACATTAAATCAGACCAGTTGGAAGGATAGGTTGTATAGAATAATTTCGCATTGTCTGGTGAACTCCAAATCACGTCAGAACCTGATGGGATAAAGAGAACATCCCCTTCACGCCCAACATATTTTTGGCCATCAATTTCAACACAAACAGTACCAGAAATAATATAATCAATTTCTTCGTAAGGTAATTTCCAAGCAAAACTTGAGTGGTCAATTGCTAAAAAACCTGCACTCATTTTTGCTTCATCTTTACCAACTAATTCTTGGAAACTGACATTTGCTTCAGGATTACCTGTATCAAATTCATCCATCCGCACAGTTCCGCCTTTGACAACTTTCAAGCCGTTAGAATGGACAACGCTGCGATAAGGTAAATTTGCTTTTTCAATTTTTTTATCACAGGTTGCCAACATCCGCTTTAACAGTGAGAGTAGCTCTTCTGCGGAAATACCACATTCTCCTTTGTCGGATGTTTTTTCACATCTTTTCTGACCAACTTCAAAGGAAATACCACATTTTTTAGCCTCATCTCGGGCTGCTGGCGTTATGATAGTGTCTGCATCAACATAACAAATCGTTCGCCCAGCTTCATGGCAGTCAGAAATATCTTTTGCAACAACTAATTTTGCCATTTTCTCTCCTTTATCCTAGGAAAAACGTTCCTTTTTCCCGTTTTGTTTTTTTATTTCATCGTAATTTTCATCAATGATACCAATAACAGCAGCATCAACAGGCATCTGATCGTCTCCCATCATTCGGCGGGCTGCTGTCCCGGTGGTAACAATGACGCGATCGCCAATACCAGCACCAATCATATCCACTACCACCAAAAGTTCGCCCGCCTTACTGCCACCTTTTACTTCTGCGAGCAAAAACTTAACACCACTTAACGCATCGGACTTTCTCGTAGCCCAAATCGTATCTACCAATTCTGCAACTAGCATATTTCCTCCTTAATAGATAATTTCCTGACCACAATTCATTGCGATGCCAATCGGTGTGACGAACATTGGATTTTGGGGTTTAAGTGTCTTAATCCCCGTCTCTTTTTCGATAATGGTTTCGATTCCTGTCAAGCAACTTGTCCCACCTACCAAGTAAATGACTTCCACCTCAAATCCTTCAATTTGTCTTCGAATAATCGAAGCAATTTTTTCGACAACTGGCTTGAGAACTGGGAGTAATTCTTTATGATTTTTGGGGTTGCGCTTATAGGCATCAGCTTCATCTATGCTGATTTGATAGGCTCCTGAAACGACTAATGAAAAATGTGTTCCACCAGTTGCTTCGTCCGCCGCCTTCACAACTTTACCATCTTTTAAAATAGAGATTCCTGTAGTACCACCACCAATATCAACAATTGCACCATTTTTCAGACCAACGATTGTGTTTGCCGCAGTAGGCTCGTCTAATAAGGCAGTCAACTCAAACCCAGCACTTTGAACGACATTTTTTATCGCTCCGCCATCCAATACATCTGTTCCAGGTGGGATAGCCGCTGCTGCATATAGGAGTTCGGTATCTAGTTGTTTTTCCAATTTTTCTTTTAACTCTCGTACAATACGAATTGCACCGATATAGTCCACTACCATACCATCACGAATAACATTAGCTGGTTGGTGAGCTCCGGCTACAATATTTTTTTGATCGTCTAAGACAACTAAAACTATGTAAGCCGTCCCTAAGTCAACACCTGTAAAATATGTGCTGCTTTTGGACTTAATTGGCTCTTTCTCTGCCTTTTCAAAGTCTGATACGTATTGGTCACATGTTTTTGGCAATACTTCAGGCATCCTGCTTGACCTCCTCACTCTTGTTTAGATAATAAGCAATCAATTGCTCTAAGCGCTGAACCACTTCTGATAGATTTACTTGTGCTGAACTACCAAGTTGTTGAATCCAAGCCTCTAGTCGGAAATAAATCGGGTAGAGTCGAGTCAGTACACGTCCTTTATTGGTCTGTAAAAACATACCAACCGTCGACAAATTCCCAATAACAGCAGCTTTATCCATCTGCACTGCTTCCGTATTCACCATCGTGATAGGTGGCAGACTATAGCTTTCATTTGTCAGTGCCAGTGCTAAACAACGTTCGATGATTTTCAGTTCTTCTGCTAACAGCACATCCGTACCAGCTAAATCATAAGCTGTTTTTAATAGTTCACAACGAATGTCAAACCATTCAGCTTGATGAAGTGTGGCAGGCTGAGTACAGCATTCTGTTTGTACCTCTTCTTTTTGGAAAGATAGACCAGTACTGTTTCTTCTCTTCTGAACCTGCTCGTTTGCATCAATTATCTTAATCTTACGGTCCGCAAGAAAAGTTCTTGCTCCGGGAGTTAATCTCGTATTTTTCTGGATAGTAAAGGTATCGAAAGGAAAATTATGATACTCAACACGTAAATCATCTTCGGTCAAAAATTTCATAAACTCCCTCTTTCATTTAAACTCAAGCTGCTTTAAGCAGCTGCATAGTTAAGTCCCTACTGTCCCATATAAGTTATACAGTTCTTTAAACTGTAGGGGTTATAATAGACCTCTGTATATTTCCTCAATTTCTGCAACTGTAACTGAACGAGGATTTGTTGGGGTACAGGCATCTACAGCAGCTCGTCGTGCCATTTCTGGAATCATTTTTTCAAAGTCAGAAGGATTAATCCCTAATTCCTTAACAGTCATAGGCATATCCATCTCCTTCATCAGCCGAGCAATGGCATAATTCAAAGCACGTACACATTGTTTTGCTGTTGTACCATATATATTCAATGTATTAGCTAATTGTGCATATCGTCTGGCAACAGCCGTATCACGATCTGCTTCTAGAGATGCATTGAAGGAAATAATATGTGGTAGCAATACTGCATTTATTCGGCCATGCGGTACATGGAAAAATGCTCCAATCGCATGGGACAAACTATGGCAAATTCCTAAACCAGCGTTATTAAACGCAATTCCCGCAATCGAAGAGGCATTGTGCATCTTCTCACGTGCTAGCTGATTATGTCCATTCTTATACGCTTCCACAATATAGCGAAATGTCAAGGCTAAGCCTTTTTCTGCACATGCATCTGAAAAATCTGTTGCACGTTTTGATACATAGGCTTCTATACAGTGAGTCAGTACATCCATCCCAGTGTCAGCTGTAATTGCTGGTGGAACACTCATCGTAAAAGCAGTATCAAGAATTGCAACATCTGGCACAAGAGAATCATCTACTAAAGCATATTTTTCATTGCTTTTAGGATCAGAAATAACCGCAAAAGATGTATTTTCACTACCACTTCCACTTGTCGTTGGAATCGCAACCATAATTGGTTTAGCAACTTTCTCTGACTCAGTATAGACTCGGATAACAGCCTTAGCAGCATCCAGGGCAGAACCTCCACCTATTGCTATAACCGCATCTGGTTTAAACTCCCTGATTTCAGCAACACTATCAGATACTACTTCAATGGTGGGGTCTGGCACAACTCGTGAAAAGACCTTGTGCATAGCCCCTATTTCATTTAAGCAATCCAGCACACCCTGAATCATCTTACTTTTTTCAACAAAAGGATCACAAATGATATAGGCTTTAGTGATGGACAACTTTTCAATTTCTCTTGTAGATCCTGAACCAAAAACAAATCTCGGACCTACAGTAAATTCTTGTATGTTCATTGATTACCTTCTTTTACTTTTTCCAATCTATGTAACAAATATTGGAGTTCTTTTTGAATATTGAGGTCCAACTCATAAATGACATCTACTTTTGCTTCCATCAATTCCTGCTGACAGTCTAGTAGGTGTTCCCTATCTTTATCTTTTTGACCAATGACCACACCAATTGTCGGAACTCGAAAACTCTTCGCAAAATTTGGTGGATACATCCTCGACTTTCGCTCAGAATGCAACACCATCAATACTCCATAAGCATTTTGCTGAATCGATATAATGTGCTTCTTCATCCCAGGGCTCCTCAGATAGGACTCTGGAACAAGAATACATTCATTATAGTAAATAATCGAACTATTGAATTGAAGTTGCTGGTTCCCTTCCAGCTCTTTTACAAGTTCCTTCTTGCTACTATGGTCTGGTCCAATCACTAATAGTCGTTTTTTCATGAGCGTGTTAGTGGAACTACTGCAAAATCTAGATTTTCTTTAAAATAATCTACAATGCTCTGCAAGGCAGTCTCCACACTCTGAACATCTCCACTGAACATCACAGACCCTGTAAAACGATCTACAAAGCAAATATCAACGTCTGCTGCCTTACCTGCAATATCAGTTGCAATAATCGCTGTTTCGTATGGAGTCAACGCTAGAATACCAATTGCTCCTTTATGAGAAACACCGAGACTGTCATACACAGCACGAATTGGCGCAGCAATGACATGAGCCAAGGTAATCTGTTTTCCTGGGACAGATTCTTGAATGATTCGATTTATTTTTTCTGTCTTATCAATCAACATATTCCCTCCTCAACAGATTAGTGTTTTACAACCGTTACTGGAAAATGATAGGACAAAATATAACTTTCTATTCTGTCTAAATCGTATTGACTCAAAGAAGGATCACCTTCAATCTTGTACTCCATACCAAGCTGGTAATATTTATTAACCCCTAATTTATGGTATGGTAACAAGTCGATTCCCTGAAAATTAGGATAATCTTTATAAGGAAGTAAAAATTCAACAATTGCTCGGATTTCCTCTTCACTATCATTGATACCTTTTAACATCGGCATCCGAATTTTTACATTGTGACCTGCCTCAAGGAGTGATACTAGGTTTTTTAAAATACGTTCATTTCCTACACCAGTCCACTCATTGTGCTTCTTTGAATCCATGTGCTTCAAATCAAACAGAAACAAGTCTGTGTACTCAGCAACTTTCATGACAACTTTGTTCGGTACATAGCCTGCAGTTTCTACAGCAGTATTCAATCCATCGTGCTTGCAAGCCTGTAATAGAGCCACAGCACCCTCTGCTTGAGCAAGACACTCACCACCTGATAGGGTCACCCCTCCTCCTGACATTTCATAAAAAGCATCATCCTCATGGATAATCTCCATCAGTTCAGAAATCGTTTTTGATTCACCTGCAATGGAGATTGCACCTTCTGGACAACCTTCTATATCTTCCTTAGTAGGAAATCTTTTTTTATATTTTCGGATATCAATCGGATGTTCTCTATCTGAATAATCATACGGAACTGGATGATCTTGATTCTTATAAGCAAAGCAAATCTTTCCTAAAGGGCAAGTTGATGCACAAGAATTATAGGGTTTACACAAGGTCTCCTTGTACATAATATTAGAACCGAACTCTAGACCTTCTGGATTTGCACACCACTTACAACGCATTGGACAACCTTTGAAGAAAACAATTGTCCTAATCCCAGGACCATCATAGAGGTTGTACTTTTGAACATTAAATACATTAATTCTAGTCTCATGTTTTTTTCTTGATACTACCACTATCTGTTTCTCCTATTAAGGTTGTAGTAGTTTTTAATGGAAATAAAAACTACTACAACTTCTCAATGATTCTTGTTAAAGTTTGACACAAAGCCTTTCTTCATTAAATACTACACAATACTGT
Source organism: Streptococcus handemini (assembly GCF_040984445.1). Lineage (NCBI taxonomy): Bacteria > Bacillati > Bacillota > Bacilli > Lactobacillales > Streptococcaceae > Streptococcus > Streptococcus handemini. The sequence continues at coordinate 29,251 of NZ_JBFRYH010000009.1, read as the reverse complement.
ACGTGAAATAATTTCATCCTGTACGTCTTTACACAATTCAACAAAGAAGGCACTGTATCCCGCAACACGAACGATTAAGTCACGGTATTTTTCCGGATGTTGTTGCGCATCAAGCAAAATCTTATTGTCAAGATAGTTAAATTGCATTTCACCATTACCAAGGATACTAGCTGTTCTCAATAAGGTAATCAAGCTTTCTTCCCCTTGAGGAGTATCAAGCAAACCTGCCATAATCTTGAAATTATGTACCATACCGATGTTCATATTTTCATTTGCCATCTTAGAAACGGACTTGATAATAGCTGTTGGGCCTTTTGTATCCATACCGTGGTCTGGTGAGATACCGTCTGATAACGGTGTCCAAGCGCGACGACCTGAAGCAGATGCTCCTGTAATCTGTCCTAAAGGAGTATTGTTTGAAATAGACAATGTACCATGACTCAATACTGAGTAAAGTGTACGATATTTACGGTGTTCTTCTTCTGTAAATTCAACAATGTCTGAAGTAAAGTAGTCAACATAGTCATCGTCATTACCATATTTTGGTGCTTCAAGACAGTCTTTTCTGATTTGATCATATCCTTCAAAGTCTGCCACTAAAGCTCTGTTCAATTCTTCCAAAGTATATTTCTTGTCTTCAAAGACTAATTTCTTAATTGCAGCCATAGAGTCTGCATAGTTAGCAAGACCTGACCAAACAACACCTGGACCAAAATTATAAGTAGCACCACCAGCTTTAACGTCACGTCCATGTTCCATTGTACCTTCATACATCATGGACATAAGTGGAACAGGGGCGAGTTCACGTTGTACACGTTGTGAAATAACTGTCATAACAGAAGTCCATTTTGTAACATATTTAATTGTTTCTTTGACTGCTGCTTCAAATTCTTCAAAAGTCTTGTATTGACTAAGTGGTCCCATATCAGGCGTAACAGGTTTTCCATACCAAAGTGGCACACCACGGTTCAATGTTGTTTCAATCAAAAGTGGCCATTGAGTATAAGCTGTTGAAGTCCATTGGTAAAGACGACCAGATTTTTGAGGTTCTACACATCCCATGAGACAGTAGTCACGCGCATCTTCCATTGACACACCTTTTGCCAACATCATCTTAATATGACTGTCATCAAAGTGACAAGCTGGGAATCCGAGACCTGCACGAACCACATCTACAATCTTTTGCAAATATTTACGTGGTGATTTATTGTTGATACGTGCTGCTAATGTTGGTTGGTAAACCTTCACGTGACGAATTGCATCCATCAAAAGATAGGTTAAATCATTTGTAGCATCACGACCTTCACGAGTAACACCACCTACACACATATTAACGAATGGTTGGTAACCAGCGAAGAATTTAGAAGACCCTTCTGATGTTAACCACATCATTTCAGACATCTTAATAAACATAGATCCAGCGATTTCAAAAGCTTGAAAATCGTTCATGCGACCTTCTTCAATATCCTTCTTGTAGAATGGATACATATATTGGTCTACACGACCAATTGAAAGACCTGTTTGGTTTTCTTCACAAAGCAGCAAGTGTTGGATTGTTACTAAGTACTGCATTGCTTCCCAGAATGTTTCTGGTTTGTTTGCTGGTACATTCGCATTCACACGAGAGATCATTTCCAATTCAGCTTTACGTTTTGGATTTGTTTCCTTGCTTGCCAATTGCGCTGCATATTCAGACATCCGTTTAGCATAGATGATTACACCTTCTGCTGTTAAGATTTGTCCTTTGTAGAAGTAAATCTTTTCAAGATCATCTGGATTGCCATAGTCTAATTCTTCTAAATGTGCTTTCGCTTCTTCGATGACGTCTAGCATTCCTTTTTTCATGCCAACAACGTCATAACCAGGGTTAGAGTCACCACCACCAGATTGCGCATGGTATGAACAATCTGAAACATAGGATTCGCCTGACAATTCCCATGCTCCTGCTTCACGATATTGTGATTCACAGGCTTCGTCAACGGATTTACCAGTCCAATATGGGAAGATTTCTTCTACCAAGATTTTCTTATTTTCTTCTGATAAATCATATGGGTCTTGTGGACGAGTTGAGACAGTTTCTAGTTCATCGCGAAGCCAACGCCAAGAAATATCTGGTGAGAAAGCTCCCCAGCGAGGACCGCCATTTGGTGCACCGACCAATAATTCATTATCTTGAATAATAACTGGTGCAATTTTACAAAATTCTTTGAAAGCTGTACCACGAAGAACTGCTTTAGGCATCCCTTCATTTTCTTTTGATACACGGGTCAAATTAATCGCACGAAGCAAAGAAATAGTTGGACGGGCACTCAAATATTGTTCTTTTAGAGCCTGTAAACGAGGGGTGATACCGTCCGGTACTTCTGTTCCTTCACTTGCCAATACTGGTGCTGCATCTGGTTTCGTAATGTCTCCTGACACACTTTGGAAAATTTTAGCAAGCGATGCACGTTCTGCATCACTCAATTGTTTGGTTGCTTCTTGTAATTTAGCTGTAAATTCTTGCATATCCATGTTAGATACTTCCTCTCTTTCCTTAAAACTAGGAAATCTTTATGTTGTTATTTTAAAACCGACTTGACGAGTGTATGTCCAACTCTTGGGTGTCATGTTCTCTGAACTATACCCTCGTCCTGTTGTAATTCCTCCCAAAATCAATGATGGGGAGAAATTAGATGTAATTCCCGTCGCTGCACAAACCGTCGGAGCATTAACAACAATGCGTCCAACCGATTTTACCGTTGCAAATTCTCGAATCACTTTCCAGTCTGTCGAATGAATGGTGAGGGTGTGCCCCATCTTCAACTCTGCTAATAGACTCATACATTTTATACAAGCCAATGTCCAATCTGGTTCCAAATAAACCAAGATAATAGGGCAGAGCAACTTCTGATTAAGGAAATCTTCTTCATTCATATAATCTTGTAGCGAGACGAGAACAGATGTTGTTTCCGGAATCGTAAATCCTGCCATTTTAGCCAGCCAAACAGCAGACTTTCCAATATAAGAATTTGTAATATTCTTCTGTGAACGTTCCAAAAACTCCCTCAATTTCTGTGTTTCGGATTCATCTAATATATAGGCCCCATTCTCCAGCATGTATTGTTTTATTTGATCTGCTATCACATTTTCAGTAACTAGAAACTGCTCTGCTCCTGGCAAAATCCCGTTATGAAAACTTCTGGAGTGAATCACATCTTTTACAGCTTGCTCAATATCTGCTGTACGCTCGATAAATACTGGACCAGAAGCTTCCCCTCCATAAATCAAGGATGTATTTGTTTGAAATTGTTCTGTGATATATTCAGGACAACCGATATTAACAATCAGTGAAACTTTATCACTTCTCAACACTTCCATTATTCCTGAATCCGTAATGATTTCTGCAATAGCAATGCTTCCTTCGGGAAAACCACATTTTTCTGATAAGGCAATGAGACATTTAAAACTGTCAATGGTTGCGGATTTGGAACGTTTATTAGCAACAACAACCAACGCATTTCCGGATTTCATTGCTAACAATACTAAATTGACCAACAAAGAAAAGGTCGGATGGGAAGGTAGAACTGCCACAACGACTCCCAAAGGAACACCAATTTCAATCAATTGATTATCCACATTGCCATTGATGATTCCTACATAGGATTCTTGTTGTATTGTTTCTTGAAAACGTTGAAGAAATTGATAGCATAAAAACTGCTCATCTTCTTCATTCCCATAATCATTTCCTTTAATAAAATCAGAAATATAGGTGTCTGCTTCTTTTTGCAAAGCTGCTATAAAAGAGGCACTATATTCATCCAATTCACTTTGACTGAGCTTTTGTAATTGAACAAAAGACAATTGAGCATTCAGAAGCAGGTTTCTTGTTTCTTGAATCGAATCTAAATCTTTGTCAATATATCTCATGTGCAACTCACTCTCTTGTTCTTATGATTCTTCTGGCAACAGAACAGATAGAGAATACCGATCAATGATTTTTCGTAAATCCTCATGCGGTCCTGGGATAACCACGTGGCTGTATACCTCTGTCCCCATTTTTTCCACCGCTTTGACACCAGCATCTACTGCTGTTTTACATGCTTCTGTCTCTCCTTGTACAATGACTGAGATATACCCAGAAGCAGTATTTTCATAACCAACTACATCGACTTCAGAGGCTTTTACCATCGCATCTGCTGCTTCTAGTGCAAAAACCAATCCAAATGTCTCAATAGCTCCTATTGCTTGATATCTTTCCATGACCTTCTCCTTTAGCAGTTGTCAATATCATGCACTGAAACAATATCCCCAACAGTAGGGATTGGTCTTGGCATAACGTTATGAGATGTTAGTTTTCCAATCGCTGCTGCCGCGCGTGCCCCTGCTTCAACGGAAGCTTCAACTGCTGCAACATCTCCGACAACCATGATTGTAACCAATGTTGACCCAACATTCTCATAAGAAACTAGTTTAACATCACTCGCCTTTAACATCTTGTCACAAGCCTCTAATGCTGGAACCAATCCAACAGTTTCGACCAGTCCCAAGGCTTGTCCACCACGATATCTCATGTTGACTTACTCCTTTTATTTTCTAAATTCTTTTGCAATATATTTTTCCGCTGCTGCTTTTCCATCTTCAGTAATTTTATAGTGAATCCGTAAATCCCCACTTTCGTCCAAATCATATCCTGATTGTTCCAGATAGCCATTACATTCTAATGACATCAAGTGTTCTAAAAATAGTTCTACGGTAAATTGTTTTTCACTACCATATTGTGATTTCAAAGCTGACATAACTTGTTTCACATCTGCTTCACTAACGCTATCCATATAATTCAGTACGGCTGTTCTTGCTGGTAATAAACGCATCTTCTATACCTCATTTTTTCTAAAGAAATCGAGTGGATTTGTTGTCACTAAAATCGCTCCCAAAATAATGGTAATTGAACCAATTACAATTGATGGAGTTATTGGTTGATCTAAGAATAAGATACTCAATAAAACTCCCCAGAAAGCATAAGTAATATTGAGGGACATTCCAACTGCTGTACCGACCATTGCGTTTGAACGATACCATTCTGTGTAGGAAATTCCAACAAGTGTACCAGAAACTAACAATAGAGCGATCAACAATGGTGAACTGAACATGCTAGTAAATAATCCAGTAGCACCAATTAGCGGTACGATAATGACCATCTGTACCAATCCTGAAACAAGTTGACGAAGAGTAACATTGACTTCTGAGTCAAGAATAGCACCACCAAAACTAGAGATACAACCTTCCAATCCCCAGCAAATCGCTGCAAACAAAGCTAAGATAATACCAAGTGTAAAGTTTGGAGCGCCATCAGGTTTCACCATGTTAATGATAATTGCACCGATAATGCAAAAGACCATTCCACCAACAACCCGAGCATTGATTTTTTGTTTTAAGAAGATAGCGGCAAAGATAGCACCAAAGGCTGCAGTCGTAGCTGAGATCGGAATTGCAAAAGCACCGGCAAGGTAAAGACCAACGAGATAAGCACCATTCGCTACCGGACCTCCTAAAATGTAGCCCAAAAGCATAATTTTACCAGGTTTTGTCGCAAGACTTCTCGCTAGTTCATGGAACTTACCTGTCCTTATAACATTGAGCAACAAAATACAACCACCTAGAAAATCATTGATTGCCCCCATTACAAATGGTGCTGCCAGAATACCAACTGCAGACTTTAAGGGATCAAATCCTTGGACAATTATGATTAGAAATGAATATAGTCCATAAAACAAACCAGAAATTGCACCGCTTCGTATCCCCGAAGTATGAAACTTCTTTGTTGTTGCAATCATCTTCTGATGTGCATCCAATTGACCTATGTTTTTGGTATGTTGTTCCATAAAATCATTACCTCTCATCTATTTACTAAAAGTGTATTTACCTATTTCTTGTTAGGTAAAATTGTTTCCACTTCACCGTGTGGTCGCGGAATAACATGAACAGAGATGAGCTCTCCAATACGTTGTGCTGCTGCAGCACCTGCATCAGTAGCTGCCTTTACAGCTCCTACATCTCCACGTACCAAAACAGTAACTAAACCGCCTCCTACATGTTCCTTACCGATTAAAGTAACATTTGCTGCTTTAACCATTGCATCGGCTGCCTCTATAGAGCCAACCAAACCTTTTGTTTCAATCATCCCTAATGCTTCGGAACTCATGATAACACCTCCGTTTTATATAATTTTTTTGTACTGTGTAATAATGGCTCTTGGAGCCTACAATAGGATTTGAAGCATTATCTACAATGCTTCTGTGGTAACGTTTTGTTTAAACAATAAGGATATAAGCTTAAAATCACCTATTTAAGATAATTGTAAGCCCTTCCACAAGGACAAAGTCAACTATTTTCTGTAATCTTTTATGGTTTTACCTCAAAAAAGATAGGGAAAGTGCGTAATTTTTATCACAAACCTTTATAAATCAATAAAATCGCTTTCTTTCTAATGAATTCTGAATTTTTTAATAAAATAAAAAAGAAAAATCTTTACTAAAAAACGCTCGATTGAAAAACTTCTTTTTACAAAAAAACCTTCCCCTTAAAGGAAAGTTTTAGGAATCCCTCAAACGAATTCGCATTCTTTTTTAGGAAAATTCATTAATATCACTTTCGAACAAAAAGAAGCTGGACTTTCGTCCAACCTCTCTCGAAGCTAGTAAAAACAGATTGAGGCAGTGGCCTATCAACATATCAGAATCTTTCCCGCTCAACTAGGCTAATGGAGCAATTCGTCATGCGTCACTGTCGGAATGATGATTTCCGTAACAAATTCGTTGCTATTTTGAGTCACCCAATAATCAATGACATATCGTTCATAGCATTCTGATTTCAGCGTATGGTGACAAGCATTTGCGTAATCCACCATCTTTTGGTACGTTTCCTCAATTTTTTCCAAGGGGCCTATGTGGTAACTACTCAGTGCCATAAATCCACCGAAACTTGAAAAATCTGAGGATTCGGGATAGCAGTGCTGTAAAATTGTTGATGTTTTCGCCTGCCCAGTCATTTTTTCCTGATAGGAATCATATTTTAAAATCACTGGTCCTGACACTTCCAGTTGCCTATCTTTCAAAAACTTTGTCCATTCAAGATTGATAATTGATTCCTTGTAATTATACTTGTACAGCTGCTCTATCTTACAGTAACTTCTCTCCTCGTGATAATATTTAAGACTGACAACTTGGCTTGCTAAACCAGCATTAATTTGCGCCTGATTTTGCAAGCACATTTCTCCCTCTATGATTAGTTGGAGCCAATCATCTACTGACGCAAGTGATACTAGTAGTTCATCTCTTTTTGCTCTGATTTCCTCTCTTCTTTCCTTCAAGAAATGATAATGATTAGAGCATCCTGCTAACGAGATTAGCTTTTTAATCTGCTTTAAATCCAGCCCAACTTGCTGATAATACTTAATCACAGGAATTAACAACAGCGTTTCTTTGTCATAATAACGATAACCATTTTCCTGTGAAACTAGTTTCGGCTGGATTAGCTCCAAACTTTCATAATAACGTAGGGCCTTTGCTGATACACCACATAAATTAGCTGCCTGACCAATGGAAAATAATCTATCTTCTGTCATCATAAGCCTCCTCTGCTCAAAAATTTTCTATAATTCCAATAGAATAAAATTTGGTAGCGTTGCCAAACTATAATTAATTATATTGTATTATACTAAAAAAAAAAAGCAATATAAAACTGAAACAACTCGTATACTATACAAGAAAAATAATGGCAGAGTAAGATTCTAAAAATCATTCCTAATCTACCATTTTCATACTTTTTCTGCTATTTTTTCAGAAAAGATAACACTACTATCAACTACAGAAAAGCAGTGGAATTCTTGAAATGATAATAGTAAAAATGCGGAACAGACAAACTCTGCTCCGTATTTCTGATATTATTTAAAATAATTCCTTGTAAAACGCAATGGTTTCGTCAAGTGTTGGCATGAATGGATTTCCCGGTGCGCAGGCATCAATCAAGGCATTTTTAGAAAGATATTCAAAGTCAAATTCGTCTTCTTTGATGTCCAATTCTGTTAATTTTTTCGGAATGCCGACTGTTTCAGAGAGTTTTTCAATTTCTGAAATGGCGTAATCAGCACATTCTTGGTCTGTCTTTCCGTCTGTATGAAGTCCAAAGGCTTTTGCGACATCACGAAATGCTGCTGGTACACGTTTGGCATTTTCTCGCTCAACAACTGGTAATAACATTGCACAACAAACTCCGTGCGGAAGATTGTACACCGCTCCCAACTGATGTGCCATAGAATGAACATAACCTAATCCAGCATTGTTAAAAGCCATGCCTCCAAGGAAAATCGCATGTACCATGGATTCACGTGCTTCGATATCCTGACCATTTTCAACAGCACGAGGAAGATATTCTTTGATTAACTCAATTGCTCCGATAGAAAGTTTCTTTGTTACACCATAGGCACCTGGTGTGACCAGTGCTTCAACCGCATGAGTTAGGGCATCCATTCCTGTTGCCGCTGTGAGTGCTGCTGGTTTTGATAACATAAGTTCTGGATCATTGACTGAAATGAGTGCTAGGCTATTTTTATCCACCATCACCATTTTGACCTTGCGCTCTTCATCGGTAATCACATAGTTAATCGTGATTTCTGCAGATGTTCCAGCAGTCGTATTGATAGCAACTACAGGCAAACCTTTCTTTTCAGACTTATGTAAGCCTTCATAATCTTGAGGCTTCCCACCATTGGTTGCCATGATCGAAATACAGCTTGCTGCATCCTGAGGCGAGCCTCCACCGACTGAAATAATAAAGTCACATCCATTTTCTTGCAAAACTTTAAGTCCGTCTTCGACATTTTTACAAGTTGGATTTGGTGCAACATCACTAAAAATTACATAGTCAATGGCCGACTCGTCTAACGGTTTTGTTACCTTTTCTAAAATATCACTAGTGCGGATAAAATCGTCTGTCACTAAGAGTGCTTTTTGATAGCCAAGTTCTTTAACATAACTACCTACTTCCTGAACACAACCACGTCCAATTAAATTGACCGCTGGTACATAAAATGTTGCCATAACATTCTCCTTTATCTATTATTTTTTTATTGCATCTAGTAAATCAATCTAAAACATTTTGATAGATTACTATTATCTATTCTTTTGGGTAACTTGATTACCCCTTTTGGCTAATCTAAAAATCCTTCATGTGGCATTACGCCGAATGCTTGAGCTAATTCTTTTAATTGTTGATCTGTAATCTCTTGTTTCACTACTCCACCTTGAGCGCCTACTTGCGTATAAATCATGGCAGCTTTTTCAATGACTTCAACTAAGCCGTATGTTTCATCAAGAGATACACCTGACGCAAACAGTCCATGATGTGGCCAGATTACTGCTTGGAATTCTCTCATCTTCTTAGCCGTTGCTTGACCAATTTCACGTGTTCCAGGAGTCATATAAGGAATAACCCCAATACCTTCTGGAAAGACCACTAGAGATTCAGCCTGCATTTTCCAAAGTAAGCGTGACAAATGCCGTTCCTCCAGTTCTTGTGTAAAAGTTAGGGCAATGAGATTGGTTGGATGACAATGAAAGACCACACGCTGTTCTGGGTTGACTGTTAGACGCTCCATATGACTCATCAAGTGGCTTGGAAATTCAGATGTTGGCTTGCCTCCATCCGCAAATCCCCAAAGTAAATCAGCAGTTTTTCCATCTTCTGAAATTTGTACCAAACCCAAGTCTAATTCAGGTTGATGGATAATATTTCTAAAATAACGACCAGTCCCAGTTACGAGGTAATAAAAACCAGCTAAGCGAGAGGCATCAAATCCAAGATCAAAGCTCCGAATTACTTCTTGATTATCCTCATATCCTGCTACTTCCTCTGGCAAAACACGAACCGAGACATTTCCACCATTGCGCTCATCCCAGTAGCGTTCGTAGGATTCACGGGTTACTTCACACATTTTTTTGACAATTGCTGCATCGACAAATTTCATCTTTTTCCTCTTTCTAACGTTCACTCAATACTGTTGCTTCGTATTCCTTGACTTCTTTTAGCCAATCAAGTCCAACAGGAACACCATTCTTCTCACAGAAATAATTCCAAACATCTGCGTAAGGGAAATCTTTCAATTCTTCTGTATAGGCCAAGCGAGAGGTGAAATCAAATTCATTTTCCATATTCTTTAAATCTTGTATTGGTTCAAGCATTGCTTTCAAGAGTGCTTTTTGGGTATTACGAGTCCCTACAACCCAAGCTGCGATTCGATTGATGGTCGCATCAAAGAAATCTAAACCAATGACAGCCTGATCAAGAAGATCATTTCGTACCAATTCTTTTGCGATATCTTGCAATTCATCATCCATCATCACAACATGGTCAGAATCCCAGCGAACTGGACGAGAAACATGGAGCATAATCCCCTTTCCAAACAAAGCTAAAGCAGATAATTTATTGGAAATCACTTCTGTCGGATGAAAATGTCCTGCATCAAGAAGAATCATTTTCCCGCGTGTCAAGCCATAGCCCATGTAAAATTCATGAGAACCTACAGTATAGGCCTCTGCACCTAGACCAAACAATTTGCTTTCAACTGCGTCTTGTGTATAGCGTTCATCTAACTCTTCGCTAAAAATCTCGTCAAGAGAGTCCATCAAGCGTTTCCGAGGTGCTAAGCGATCAACGGGATTATCCTTGAAACCATCTGGGACCCAAAAATTATTATAACAAGTTTGTCCTAATTCACGTCCCATGTATGCTGCAATTTTTCGACTCCGTTTCCCATGCTCAATCCAAAAATTTCGAACGTCCTCATCAGGATGTGAGAGGGTAAAGCCATCCTTCATCATGGGATGTGAGAAGAATGTTGGATTAAAATCAAGACCTAGACCTTGTTCTTTTGCCCAGCTAACCCATTTTTCAAAATGACGAGGTTCTAATTCGTTTAAATCAACTTGTTCATCTGTGTCTAAATAAATCGCATGTAAGTTTAGCTTATGTTTTCCTGGGATAAGCGAGTAGGCTTTTTCCAAATCTTGACGCAGCTGATCAGGTGTATGGGCTGCACCAGGATAATTTCCTGTTGACATGATTCCTCCTGTCAACTCCCCATCAGGCAATAAGAAACCCTTCACATCATCTCCCTGCCAGCAATGCATGGAAATCTTCACTTGTTGCAATCTTTCAAGTGCAGCATCTGTATCTACTCCGATAGCTGCATAGCGTTCTTTTGCGATTTGATAGCGTTCTGCGACGGTTGTCATTAATCTTCTCCTTTTTTATTGTTGTGGTTGAAATAGTTCAAAAGTCATGTTATTTACTAACCAAGTACGAGCTTCATCTAAATTTGCAAATTCATTTTGGCTAATCATTTGTACCAAGAGATTGCCAATAGCAGTTGCTTCACTCGGTCCTGCCATCACAGTTCTCTGAATACAATTCGCGGTTAATTGATTAAGTAACTGCACGTTTGATCCTCCTCCAACAATATGGAGACAGTCAAAGTGCTTGCCAGTTAGCTCTTCCAATCTTTTAAATTCCTTAGCATATAAAGTAGCGAGATTGGAATAGACACACATGACCAATTCTCCCAACGTTTCTGGAACTTGCTCACCGTGTTCGGAGCAATAGGCTTGAATTTCTTGGATCATATTGTGTGGATTGGTAAAACGAGGGTCGTTCAAATCGACAGTTTGTAAAAATGGTTCAACGTGGCTTGCAGCTTCTGCCATTTCTTTAAAAGAATAAGTCCCATTGTATTCTCTTGCGATTTCTTGGACACACCACATACCGGTAATATTTTTTAGGAAACGGTAGGTCTGGTAAGCCCCCCTTTCATTGGTATAATTAGCTTGATATGCTTCTTTCGTAACAATTGCCTGTTCATTTTCTACACCAATCAAGGACCAGGTTCCGCTAGAGATATAGGCCCATTGTTCTTCCACAGCCGGTACACCGACAACTGCTGATGCTGTATCATGAGTTGCGACCGCAATCACATCCACATCAGGTAACTCATATCGGGCATGATGTTCTGGTAAGATAGTTCCAATCACTGTCCCACTCTCCACCAAGTCCGGAAATGTTGAGACTGGAATCCCCAGAACTTCCAACAAGTCCTTATCATACATCTTATTTTCAATGTTTAACAATTGAGTCGTTGAGACATTGCTTACTTCTCCGACCATTTTTCCAGTCAAACAATAGGCGATATAGTCTGGGATAAGTAAGATTTTATCTGTTTGTTCTAGTAATTCTCGACTTTCAACCGCTAACTGGTATAAGGTATTAAAGGCCAAAAATTGAATACCCGTTTTTTGATAGATTTCATCTTTAGGAATCTTTTGGAAAATTGCTTCCATAGCGCCATCCGTTCGATGATCACGATAGGCAATTGGTTGAGCCAGTAAATTTCCTTGTTTATCAACTAGACAATAATCAACTGCCCAAGTATCAATACCTAGTGTTGCTTTTTCGACTCCTTTTTGTTTGATTTTTTCTAAGCCGACAAAAATATGTTCTACTAATTTCGTCACATTCCAGCGATCATGCCCATCTGCTTTATGAAAATGGTTGGGAAAACGATGAACTTCTTCTAATTCTAATTGATCTGTCTTTCTTGCAAGGATGACACGGCCACTCGAAGCGCCAATATCAACAGCAATATGATAGGTCATCTTCACACCTACTTTCTAAAACGTTTACAATACTATTAAACAATAATATTTTTTATGATACAATATCAATAGATTAGATAAATCGTATCAAATTTACAGGTAGGAAAAAAGGATGAAACACTTAGATGCACTATTCTTTCAAGAAACCCAGCACGAATCAAATCAAAGAGAAAAAGGTTTTATTGCGGACTATTTTGATACTGAACTGTTAAAACCAAATAGTACGCCTAGGCTTTCGCAGCATTTTTTCTTTCAAAATAAAGATGTATTCATGAGTAAGCATAGCCGATATGCTCCTTATCCAGAGCACACACACCAATTTCTAGAATTAAATTATGTCTACAAGGGAACTTGCCAGCAGGTGATTAATGGGGAGAAGCATCAATTACAGGAAGGAGATTTATTGTTAATGGATGTCAATAGCCGCCATTCAATCGAAAGTTTAGGAGAAAAAGATATCCTCATCAATCTTCTCTTTCGCAATCAAGATATTTCCTTGGAATGGTTAGGACAGTTGCAAGGGGAACAAAGTCTGCTCTATCAATTTCTCTTGTCAGATGCTTCTAGCAATTATCAAAGAGAGAATTTTCTCATTATCTCGACGACTAACCAACCACAATTAAAAGCTATTCTTCAGAATATGATGACAGAGTATTTTCTACCCCAATCTTTTTCACAACAAATTATCAGTCAATATTTGCCGATTTTATTTTATGAATTAGCTCGCTGTCTCCCTCGCATAACAGAAAAGGAATTCCAATTAGAAGAAACTCCTTATCTGAAGGTGCTAAAAATTATTGACAAGGAATTTGCAACAATTTCCCTACATGAGTTAGCAGAACGCTTAAATTTTAATAAAAATTACCTCAGCAATCTTATCAAGGCTGAAAGCGGTCTTCCGCTCACACAGCTCATCAATCAACGCAAACTCATGAAGGCACGTCTCTTACTCCAATCAACTCATCTTCCCATCCATGAAATCGCTCTTGAAGTCGGATTCAGTAATAAAACCTATTTCTACAAAAAATACAAAGAAACCTTCGGTCATGGACCGAAGGAGGAGAGAGGGAAATAGGAAAATTCTATAAAAGAAAAACTAGCTTGAAAAACTGTCCAAGCTAGTTCTTTTTTAATGTCTTTTCGACTGTTAAAAATGATAAGAGAACAATTAGAACGGCATAACAAATCAATTCTGCCCCCAAATAACAAAATACCAGCATGTTGCTCACCATTTCACTTTGAACTGTGAGACTTGGGTTATAGCCTGCAGAAGACAGCAGACTATTTATAATACCATTCCCAATACCAGACATCCCGACCATAATGGCACCGTAAACAGACATGGTCAAACCATCACTACGGAAACTATTTTTGAGTTCTAAGTAGTCAAGCACATCAGACAAAAGCGCTAAGGTTACATACATAGCTGGAATAGACCCAATTCCTTTTAATACAACACCGACACAGACAATGACGAAGTTATGTACATCAATGAAACTCACTAGTCCACCTAATACAGAAATGATAAGTCCTAAGACGATAGCCTTTTGTTTTCCCAATTTATTTGCAATGGGCCAAGCTACTACCATCCCCAATGCCGTCGGTAAGCCTCCAATTAGACCCAGCATGCCCATAGCACTACCGGCAGCAGCTTCTGTTGTCACTCCCTCAAACATCCAACGGCTGTAATAACTCATTGAACCATTTTTTATGAGACCACCTAGCTGAAATAATAAGAAATAAAGAATAATCAGCCACCAGTACTTATCCGATAAGCAAGCTTTCAATTGTTGTATCAATGGGATTGCTTGTTCAGATGATAACGATTGATTTTCTTCTTCCGTGACACGCTCTCTTGTAAAATAATATTCTAATAAAATTCCGACTAGTGTCACAAGACAAAGAATACCGATAACCCAGCGCCAATTCTGATAACTCGCTACACGATCCAAACTGCCGTTACCTTCTACAAAAAGAATATTCTGCAAAAACATCGGAACTAAGATACTTGCTCCAAGTCCAACAGCAGCCACTCCTGCTGCATTGGACAAGGTTGCTAATAGACCTCTGCTATTTGAATCTCTGGTTGATAAAGAGACCATTGAACTATGAGAAGTATAAAAGAAGGGATAGGCTATTGCATAATAAAAGTTGTAAGATAAGGCAATCCAAATCATCTGAACAATCGGATTTCCGTCTACAGGCATGCTAAACATCAGTAGCAAAGAAATTGCCACTAAAAAGGCTGAAATGAAAAGATAAGGTCTTGCTTTTCCTTGTCTCGTTCTTGTAGTGTCAATGAGTCGCCCCAAGACAAGATTGCCCATCACAACAAAAATAACTGAAACAATTGGGAGAGTTGCTGAAAATATTCCAAATTTTTCACTGTCAGTCCAACCAATAACATCTGAATAGTACCGATTTAAATAAGAAGCCAAGATGGCATTCGAAATCAAGGCTAGAAACGGTCCTACAAAATACCCTAAGCCTTTTTCAACAAGACCTACGGTATCTTTTTTTATGCGACTATCTAATATCGCTTGATTAAAAAATTGATTCATCTTTTCTCCTCAAAACTTTTTCTATATATTCTTACATAATTGGTAGCACTAATTGAGCACTTAGTGTACCGTCCGTCACGGATAGGGTCAATTGCTCTGCTTGATTTGGACGAACAATTGCCATTGCCTCACCGTAATAGGTATCTGATTCATCCAGTAGGTAACCCTCACGATTATAAGGGCAAGCATGTCCAAATCCAACTAATTCCCCCCCTAGAACTGAAATTTTTAACCGACCACGATGCATAGGCTTTAAAATTCCTGTTGAATCTGTATAACGAATAGGGACAAAAAGTAATTTCCCAGCTTGCGCACCAGTCTCAGGTTCAATCTTGATAAGTGTTTCATCTTCAGCCGTTAGCAAATGTGTTTGCCCTATTAGCTGATTCTGTTGATTATAGGTTAATACTTTCAATTCTCCTGGCTCATATCTTGTATGAAAAATGACCTTGCAATCATTTTTAAATGTTTTCCGTCCGACCAAACGGCTATTAATATAAAGTTCTGCACGCGCAGCACGAGCATATACTTCAACTGTTGCCCTCATCCCTTCACATCCAGGGTAGGTCCAAGAATGAAGTGCATCAGTCATTTTCCAAGCAGACGGACTATGTTTGCCAGTTTGGTAGACAGGCCTAACCGCTAAAACAGGCTGCTTGAGTACTTCAAAAGCTACTTTGGTATAGCTGGCTTCAGCTAAGGGACGACCAAGAATATTTAAGCGTCCACTACCAGCTGTTAACCAGCCTTCTTTAGGGGCAGATTTAGGATAATAGTCTTCGTACTCCCATGCACCAACTCCTGTTTCTCCCATATAATCCATACCAGCCCAAACAAAATCACCAATAATTCGAGGATGTTTTTTGGCCATTTCCCAAAAGGAATAGGCATCACTACAGAAAGTTTCAGTCCCTAGAATAAAACGATTCGGGTATTTTTTTAAATCTTTCTGATAGCGGAGAATCCCATAATTATAGCCAGCTATGTCCATATTGGCAAAAGCATCCCGAGTTTTGACATCACAAGCATGCAAGGTCGCACCACGTTTCATAAATTCTGCTCCTGTTAAACCAGCCAAGGTATTATAAAATTCGCTGCCGACAGGAGCCTTTTTCTTGCGATTAGCCACCTCTTTTTTCGCTTTTTCATCCGAATAAATGCCTAAACCAATGGAACTGAGAAAATTAAAGAAAATATTTACACCACAGGTGACAGGACGTGTCGCATCAAGCTGGTGGAGGTAATCTGTCATTTCTTTGGTTAACTGAATGCCACGAGGTTGTGCTGTCTCAGAAACTTCATTTCCGGTAGAATACATGATGACACTTGGATGATTATAATCTTTATAGACCATATCTTTCAAGTCCTCTGACCACCATTCTGACATATAATGGGCATAATCATTGTCTGTTTTATGAATATACCATACATCTAGATATTCGTCCATGACATACATTCCAAGACGATTACAAGCTTCTAGCAAAGCCTTTGAGCATGGATTATGGGCAGAACGAATGGCATTATAGCCATTTTTCTTTAACAGCTGTATCTTCCGCTCTTCTGCTTCTGGAAATGCACATGCCCCTAGCAAACCATTATCATGATGAATACAAGCGCCACGTAGAATTTCTCGCTGACCATTTATCGTTAAGCCATGCTCGATATCCCAGTTTAAGGTCCTAATTCCAAACTGTTCTGTGACACAATCGTCTCCAAATTGGATCGTTACAGTATAGAGATTAGGTGCCTCTGCTGACCAAAGCAGGGCATCATTAAGCTCTACAATTGCTTGTCCATATCCTGATTCATCAAGGAAAATCGAGCGTTCACAGACCAGCTGCCCCTTATAGGCAATTGTAGCTACTGCTACACCTTCATGATTAGCAGTTAGCTCAATCTGTACTCTAGCCGGTTCAATCGATAAAGTAGTTAGACGAATCCCCTGCTCTAAGATATAATCTTTTCCACCAATATAGAGTTGTACTGGTCGATAAATACCTGCACCAGAATACCAACGACTATTGGGTTGATCACTATTTCGTGCAATTACGTCCAGTCGATTTTTTTGACCAAGTAAGATAGCTTCTGTGATATCAACGAAGAAATTCGTATAGCCGTATGGTCTAAAATAGAGTTTTTTACCATTCAAATAGACTTCTGCATTGTGATAAACCCCTTCGAATTCTAAGACAAGTCTCTTGCTCTCCCAGCCTTGCTGGAGTTCAAACTCTTTTTGGTAGAGGTAATCGTCCCCCTCAAAAAAAGCAACATTTTTACCACCTAAAGATTCTGCAGTCCTTTTCTCAGAAAACATTGCATCATGTGGAATAGTGATTTCTTGAAACGCTTCATCTCTATCTAGATGTTTGTATCTCCAGCCAGTTGAAAAATCTACCTTTTTCATACACTCTTCTCCCATCGAATCTCATATTTTCCACTACCGTATACCTGACGTTCGTAGCTATTCAAAGAAACTTCAGCCTGTGTTCCAACAGGAACCTGAAGAAGAAGGCGAATTCCATTGTCTTCAACCATCCAATGAACAGCAATCTCTCCATACGCTGAAGCATAACGTGCCTTGACCTCTGTTAGACCACCACCGATGAGTGGGGCTACCTTAAAGCGCCGATAGCCTGCTTCTAGTGGTTCAAGTCCAGCAATACGTCTATAAAGAAAGTCTCCAACTGCTCCGCTTGCATAGTGGTTATAGGAAATCATTTGATCTGTGCCATCATCGCCAATCGGACACTGGCCATTTTCATCCAGTCCATCCCAGCGTTCCCAAATAGTTGTTGCTCCCATTTTTACTTCGTATAGCCATGACGGACAGGTATCGTTTAACAACATTTTATAAGCAATCTCTTCATAACCATTATCCGCTAAAGCAAACAAGATATAGGGTGTTCCCGGAAAACCTGTTCCTATTTTGTAGCCATTTTCCTTGACCATTGAGACTAATCGTTCTACTGCTATTTTTTTAGCTGATTCACTAAGCAGGTCATAGTAAATCGGCAGTACATAGCCCGTTTGAAATTCTTCTTTCAAGCGTCCATTTGTCGTCAGTAACTCCTCATAGGCTTGAGCAGTTTTTTGACTAATTTGCTGATAATACTTTGCGTCTTTTTCGAAGCCTAGTAATCGAGCAATTTCTGCAACAAGTTGGCTGGTATTTTTCAAACTAGCCGTGGCAGTATATTTACTCCGCTTCTGCCACTGTGACATTTGAGGTACATCCGGCGCGACCCAATCTCCAAAATGTAAGGAATGATGTGTATGCCAAATATAGCGATGAAGACCAAAACTACCTAGTCCAGCCCAAAATTTGCACGCATCTACATATTTCTTCATCATCGGATAGTACCGAGCAAGTATACGTTTGTCACCGCGTGCTTGATATTGAGCCCACGGAACCAGAATACAAGCATCCCCCCAAAAATCAATGGCCATTGTCGGCATAGTGACTGGGAAACCAAATCCCTGAACCGGTACCGTATTAGGAATTCCTCCGGTAGGTAATTGTTCATTTTTTACATCTGTTAGCCATTTATCTAGAAAGCGACTCATATCAAACAAGTAGGTCGCAGTAGGTGCAAAAACAGCGATATCACCTGTCCAACCCATTCGCTCGTCTCGTTGAGGACAATCTGTAGGAATGTCTACAAAATTTGACTTTGAACTCCACACAATATTTGACTGCAATTGGTTTAATTGAGAATTGGAAGACTCAAAACTTCCAGTTTCCTCTATATCAGAATAGAGAGCAATCGCTGAAATCGTCTCGATATCTTCTACCTCAATCCCCGAAACACTAATATAGCGGAAACCCATATAGGTAAATTCAGGCCGGTAGGTTTGAAGCCCTTCGCGACAGGTATAGGTTAGCGTAGCTTTAGCAGTACGTAAAAAAGTTGTATTGAGACGGCCATCCGGATGCAGAATTTCGGCATGTCGAATCGTAATTTGTTGACCTTTTTTTCCTCGAACTGTCAATTGGACAAGACCTGCAAAATTTTGTCCAAAATCATAGATGATTTCACCAGCTTCTTGTCTGATAGTTTGAGGATAAAAGACTTCATGGGCCTTTACCAACGATCCATAGGTTGAAGAGATACAGGGGTGAATACTCACTGTTTCTTTACTAGCAGCATGGAAAGATAGGGAGTGCAATTCTTTTGTGGCATTATAGCTTTCACCGTCGTAAAAATCAGCCATTTCCCAAGGTCCCTCAGTTGTCACACTCCATGATTCATCGCTGACAATGACTTCTTGCTCACCATCTTCATAGGTCACATGAAGCTCCATCAAAAGAGCCTGACGATCTGCTGTAATCCGATTTTTTCTAGTATAGATAAAGCTACCAACTGCCCAGCCACCGGCAACTGTTACATGGATATGATTCTCATCGGATAGTTGGTGCGTCACATCGTAGACTTGATATTGGAGATTTGTCTTATAAGAAGTAAATCCAGGAGCAAAATAATCTTGTCCCGCACGTTGCTCATTGACAAAAATCGTGTAGATTCCTAGAGCGGTTGCATAAATCTTAGCAGAGCGTACAGGCTTTTTGATAGAAAATGCTTTATGAAAAGTCATTGGCTTTGGAGAAATCCTTTTTTCTACAAAACGATACGATCCGTCTGTTATCCAGTCTGCTTGCCACGGACGTGCTAATCGTCCTGTCTCAAAGGTCATGCGGGCAGTAGCAGTCTGACCATGATTATCTACCACCATCAGTTCAGCTTCATATTCCGTAAAAGGCTGTAAAGAAGAACCCTGGTATTCTAAAGCGATTTGATCTCTTGTTTCAAGTGTCCAACCATTAACTGTTAGTTTCGCTTGTTCAACAAAGGTGCCTTCTAAATCGCTCGCTAATTGATAAGAAAAGGCAGGATGTTTTTTGTCCGTCACACAATTCTTTTCTAAATTCTCACATGTAAATTTTGTAATTTGTAGCATCTCTTTTATATATCTCCTGTTCTTACTTTATTTCTTAACTATCTAAAGCAAATCTATGAAGTATCTTTCATAGATTTAATTGAAATAACTAAGTCATTTAGTAAAAAGCAAAAGTAGGGTGGCACCACAACTCTGGGCACCCTACTGCTAATAAAATCCTATCCTTCAGTTGATAGAAAGGCTGTCACAACTGATAAGAACCAGGTGACAACAAATAATACTAGGAGCAAAACTGCCTGAGTTGCTGCAGTTGTTGCTGCTTCATTGCCTGCTTCAAGATTCGAAGCAAAAATGTATCCAAATGATTCAACTCGCATCGCTAAAAATCGAACACCTGAAAAAATAATGAAGGATGGAAGTGCAAATTTAAAGACATTTGAGAAAATGAATTTTGCCCGTTGTGAATGAATATATCTTAATCCAAAGGGGACAAAACTAAGCATCAAAGTTGCCACTAACGTTGTTAACACGACACTATTCATATCTTGATAGTATGGCTGGTTGACATTGGCAATGTAAAAACCTGTTACGACTACCAACATGATACTGACGATGACATTAGCATAAAACTCAATCGATTGCTTTATTGTTGACATCTTTATACTCCTTCCTTTCTACTCTTACGATTTTGACGGAAATACAAACCTCCAAATACAAGTGCTAAAACACCTGAAGCGCCCATAACTCCGTAGAAAGCTGTTTCCCACCACGGTGTTACACTAATGGTTTGAACATTTTGAGCTGCACTATTCGCATAAGCAAACAATTGAAACTTCATATTGTCACGGGCTTTTGCGACAAATCCTTCATCTTGCTTGATAAGTTCAGTCGTAAAGTATGGCCATGTCTCATTTACTTCTTTCATAGTTTCATTTGTTGAGAAGTCAGCAATCATGGACACACCGGCATTGATTAACATTTCTGGACGGAAATAACCAGCATTGTTATTCATATCTGTTGAAATCAAGCCTTGATAACCCCATTCTCCACGAAGAATATTGGTCAACACGGCAACTGAACCATTAACTGGAGTTGCGCCAATCCTTGAGAAGGAGGCCATAACTGCCAAACCATTTCCTTCATCAAAGGCTCCTTGGAAGGCACGAAGATCACCTTCACGTGCTTTTTGTTCATTCATGTAGGTTGCAATACCAGAACGTTGTGTTTCTTGGTCATTAAAGGCGAAATGTTTTGGTCCAACTAATACACCATATTCCATTGCTCCATCGACAGTTGCACGTGCCATATAATTCGATAACATATCATCTTCTGAATAATATTCAAAGTTACGGCCATTGTATGCTGTACGGTGTACATTAGCTCCAACGCCCCAAATGAACCAGTTTCCACTCATTAAGCCATCGTTTCCTAACAATTGACCCCATTCTGTCACCAATGCCTTGTTAAAAGTATTACCAAGAACAACTTCGTTTGCCATTGTTCCCATATTGTAAGTTGCATTTTTATCGTCAGCATATTCTCCACGGGAGCTTAGGATATTTGAGAAGCCGTTTGGCCCATCGTTTTGGTAAACCAGTGGAGAAGCGATTTCATTGATAACGTCGCTGACACTTCCGCCTTTAGCGATTTTTGCAATTAGTACATCGAGCGGAATTTGATTGACAAGTTCATTCCAACGAGGATCTCCAGCATCGACGCTACCAGCCAAATCAGACAGTTTTAAGTTTCCTTTAGAACCATTTAAGTATTCTGTTTTCACTTCGCCGTCCGCATCAAATTGGTAGATCTCATTTGTTAATTTTTGAACCCATTCATCAACTTTATCGCCATCAATTGTCAAATCATCATATTTTTTAGGGAATGTGCCCTCCCAATCACTACGAGATAAGTAAGTTGCATAATCTTTCTTGTAGTAATTGATATCTGCATCTTCCAATTGATTAACAATTTCGTTTCCAGTTTTCTTAGATTTAGCAAAACTTGTTTCATCAACTTGACCTTCTGAACCAATTGTTTGATTTGTAGCCAAGGCTGCATTGCCTAGCTCTTTTTGCCCTTGGGCTGCAAGGATATTGTTAACAGCATCATGGGCATTCTCACCAATGGCAAAGTAATAATTTCCACCATCTAAAATTAAACCACCTTTACCGCCTTTAGCAGTTGAATCCCAGCTCGTCATGTATTTCATATCTGCTGTAATCGTCACTGTTTCAGATTCTCCAGGTTTTAACTCTTTTGTTTTTTCCATACCAAGAAATTCAAGAGCAGATTTTTCAACCTTATGTTGTTTATCGTAATCGGTGTATGGTGCTTGATAATAGAATTGAGCAACATCTTTACCAGCTACATTTCCTGTATTTTTTACAGTTACTGTCGCTGTAACAGTTTGAGCATCCGAATCTACTTTGACATTATTTAAGGTTTGCTCAAAAGTTGTATAAGATAGACCGTAACCAAACGGATAGCTTACTTCATTCTCATATTTCCACGCTGAAGCTCCCTTGGAAGCTCCTTTAGCACTAGAGGCATTTCCTTGTCCCAATACGCTATCATAGTAACGAGATTCGTAATATTTATATCCTGTATAGATTCCTTCAGCTTCAACCAAATAGTAGTTTGCAGCCATAGCAGGTTCTCCCCCAAAACTTCCTAGTGGAGAAGTTGGTGATAAATTTCCCATCAATGAATTTGGTGCCGTAATCTTAGAAAGATCTTTTAATTCAATACGACCAAAGTTTTGAGAAGCAGGGGCAACTGAATTGTCAACTGCATAGGTATCTGCTAAATGTCCGGAAGGATTTGCTTTTCCACTCAACACATCTGCAACACCAGTCATCCCGTAGGCTCCAGGGAAACCAATATAAAGAATTGAATCAACTTTCTCATCTTTTTTGAGTTCTTCAATTTCCATCACAGATCCACTATTGACAAGGACAATGACTTTGTCAAAGTTATCTTTGGCCAATTGAAGAATTTCTTTTTCGTTCTTACTAAGGGAAAGAACACTATCCGTTTCATATTTCTTTGTATCAATCCCTTCCTCACCTGGGTAATAATCGTTTCCTTCAGCCCCAGGACGTGAAATGACAACGATGGCTGCATCATTATATTCTTTAAAGCTCTCCTGATAGTTAGCTTTGGCTTTTCCACCTGTCGTATAGCTAGAAATAGCTGGCTCAGATGGCTCATACGGTGTTGAAAATTCTGCTGGTCTATGACCATAAATAGGTGCTGTTCCTGTCCAAGTCTTCTTTTCACCTGTTTGAATTTCGCCAAAGGTTTTATAAATATCTACCATTGTTGGGTTGACTTCAAAACCAGTATCTGTTAGTGCAGTCACAAGATCAACCTGATCTTCACCTGTTACTGTACTACCAATCACACCTCCAAGAAAAGGATATTGACTTCCCATTCCAAACAGGGTAACCTTCTTATTTTTTAAAGGCAGAGCAGCTTTGGCATTTTTTAATAAGACACTTCCTTCCTCAGAAACACGTTTTCCTAAATCCTTATGCGCAGCTACTAAAGCATCTGTCGTTTCATAAATCGGCTTAAACTTATCATCACTTGTTGTCATTGTACTTGAGGTACCGAGTGCAAAGTCAATTGAACTCCGCCAAGTATTGACAATTCCTGTTGCACTAGCTAATGCTACAGAAGAGGATAAGAATAAGGCTGACATCCCACGAAATACTCTATCTGAGTTTTTCATTTTTTAACCTCCGTATATCTTTTGGCTTTCTAAAACAGGCAACTAGCTCTAGAAACTATTTTCTGTTATGAAAGCGGTTTTCGTTTATGAAATTATTATAGCGAAAAAGAAAACGATTACAACACTTCTGTCGTACATCGTCTTTTTTTTGTCGTATTTGGAAATTTAGTAGGTTATTGTGGTGGAAATAAAATAGAAAGTTCAAACCAACCGTCACGTATTAGAATTTCTAACGATCCTCCATATTGTTGTACAATGGACTGAATACTCTTTAATCCAAATCCATGATAGCCTTCTTTTTTCTTTGTCGTTTTGGGAAGATTGTCTACAAATTCTAAATCCCCTTCAAATCGATTTTCCAAGCGAATACGGACAAATCCCTTGGTCTTTGTCACCACCAAATGAATTAAGCGTTGCTGCTTGTCCTCAATTTTTTCTGTATTTTCAATCGCATTATCCAGCATATTTCCTAGTAAGGTCATTAATTGGACTGCATCGAGAAATGCTAAAGCCTTGCCATCTACAACGGTTGTAAATTCAATCTCTTTTAATTGACACTGAATCGATTTTCCAGTCAAAATCGTATCAACAATCGAGTGTCCCGTTCGATTCTGAGCCTCATACAATTTAATATCCTTTTCAACCTGATCTAAGTAGGCTTGACCTTCTTCAGTACTCATGCCTTCCCGAATAGCCTGAATCTGGTACTTTAAATCATGGTATTTTTGATTGACAACATTCATACTTTGCTCTAGCATGGCATAATTTGTATGTTGCGTAGAAAGAATATCTTCAAGTTTGTCTTTTTCTGTCCGAGCTTTTAGCCCACTAATCTGAAAATGATACGCATTTAAAAGAGCCACACCAGCAAAATCTACCAAGGTTCGAATGAGGAATAATTCCTTTGAGACATTCACACTTAAAACACTTTCACCCACAACATAGCTTAAATTGCTGATGACAAAAACTGCTATCCCAATCATTAAAGTAGAAAACATTTCACGCTTACTAATTGACAAGTGATGATTAAACTGTTTCAACTCTTTTTCTAAAAAATACAGGCTAAACACTACAATTGGTAAGGTAACTACCATTCCGATCGCATAGGTTGTATACTGAACCCTTATCTGGAAAAGAGTCGCCATATAAAATGTAACCTGCCATGCTAAAGAAGCGATAAATTCTCCCGTAATAAAGGTCCGAACAGCAAAATAAATACTGGTTTTGACATCATACCGGCAGGCTAAATGAATATCATATAAAATCAAGGCTAGGTATAGAAGCATCATTGGAAGAAAAATAATCGTAATCCCATCACTAATCGTCATTAAAACCATTAAAGTAAGTAAGAACCCTATCTGAAGACCAACTAATGAAGGCATCTGTAATCGTTTCGGACTCAGCCAGATACTGAGACAGGCACTCACCCAATATGCACAAGCATAAAATACGCCAGGTGTATGTTGTAAGACTGCTTCTGTCATTTTCCAACCTCATTTAGATAATGATTCATCCTATCTAAAAATTCCTTCCGCCTAGCTCTGCTTACTGGTATCCTATTTTCTCCGACCAACACATCATTATCTTCCAGCCCATCCACAAAGTCCAAATTAATGATACAACCGCTATTGCAGCGGAAAAATGGCAAATCCTCTAACTCTTTTTCAAGTGCCTTTAGAGTACCTCTGACACTAATCACTTCCTCCACCAAGTGATATTCAATCTCGTGATTGTGGACTTCGATATAGACTAATTCATCTGTCGAAATGCGCTTGACATTGTTATATCGACTAATCAACAGTTGCTTGCCTTGTTTTTTCGTCATGCGCTCCAATGCTCTCGCTATTCGTTGTGCAAAAGCAAAATAATTGATTGACTTTAAAACATAGTCCAGCGCTTCAACGGCATAGCCCTTCATCGCATAGTGCATCATATTGGTAATAAAAATAATGACAACTTCCCGATCAACCACACGGATTTTTTCAGCTGCAGTCATGCCATCCATTCGATCCATTTCAATATCCATCAAGATAATATCGACTTTTTCAGGATAATTCAAGACAATTTCTTCTCCATTTTTGTACCGTGTCCATTTAAAATGAGCATCCTGTTCCCGTTCATAACGCTGCAAAAAATCAATCAAGGTTTGAGCATATCCATCATCATCTTCAACAATTGCTATCCGAATCATTCTCTCCTCCAATCCATTCACCATTATACCATTTTACAAAAGAGTTTCAATGCATTATTTTACCACCTCATTATCTCACAAATTGACTCTTTCCCCTAAAAGAAAACAGCTTGTGTAGCTAGAAGACTCCAAGCAACAATTCTTTAGGTGGTAAAACGTATAAAACCAAGGTTTTCAAAACATTGATTTTATGTGTTTTTTTCATGTAAACTGTATTTATATGTTGGCTCAACATTGCTCCTTTAACCAGCTTCTTTTCCCAACAATCAAACTAAAATGAAAAAGATTGAGTCCCCTACAATACAGAACTCAATCTTTCATCGAAATAGAAGAGCCAATCTTTTGGGCCATCTGCCAATCTGACTGTTCCTCTAGTCGCACCTCTCTCTAAATTGACGGATTTTCTCATCACAGTAAGTAAGGAGAACTTGATCTTTTGCGATATTGTAGCCTTTCAAGCTCACCCGCGCTAGCTTGTTCTCCGAAAAATAGTGACCCGAAATCCCCACCACATCTGGTGAGACACTGAGATAATAGCCTGTTTCAATCCCTCGGTCTAAATCTTTGGAAAAAGGCTTCATCATAGCCGTCAAAATCCGATTTCTGAGGTTGCGTTTGACATTGTTATTTCCCAAATTTGTCGAAATCAAGCCTGGATGATAGGCGTTGACTGTAACACGTGATTTTGCTTTGCTCAATGCCTCTGCCTGTGAGATCGCCAGCCAAATACTAAATAATTTAGCATTGTTGTAGGCTGTCGCAGCCGAGTAATTTTTTTCAAGCCCAAAATCCAAGTCTGTCACCTGAGCAAAATGATGCATAAAAGAAGAAGTGTGAATCACTCGACCTGCTTCTCCCTTTTCTAAAAGCGGCAATAATTCGGTCGTTAGGATATAAGGAACCTGAACAGATAGCATAAAGGTCATTTCGATATTTTCTGCCGTTGCAATACGGTTAGCCCCAAAATAAGCACCAGCGTTGTTCAGTAAGACATCTATTTTTTCAAAGTCCCTTTGAATTTCTTGAGCAAAGCGATACACTTCTGCCATTTGAGACAAATCAGCCAAGTAAGCGTGCACGCGTGAATTGCCAGTTTTTAGCTGAATATCACTGAGAGCCACTCGCAATTTTTCATCATTTCGTCCATGCAAGATGACTTCATGTCCTTCACTCGCTAATTTCAGAGCCAGGTGTTTTCCAATTCCATCCGTAGAACCTGTGATTAAAATGGTTTTAGACATCCTAGGCCTCCAAAAAGGCTTCCAGTTCTTTGGAAAATTCATCTGCGTATTGGAAGATAGAACCGTGCCCTGCCTTAGGATAAATGACTAGCTTGCTTCCTGCAATCTTTTCATGCATGATATAGGAATTTTCTGTTGGAACCTGCATATCCTTATCCCCATTGACAATTAGCGTAGGTTGGGTAATGTAGCGCATATCGTCTGCGGCATCCTTGCCCCATCGTTTGATAGCCTTTAATTGTGTCAAGAAACCAGGAATATTCATATCTTTGTCTGCATGTTCAGCCCTTCTCATCCCCATACGTCCCAAAACCTTGCTAGCTTCAATTTTGCCTTCTTCATCATGATTATAGAAAATATAGCGTTTGGGATCAATGCGCTCTATTCCTGCTTTTAACATATAACGGAAGGTTTTGCTAGTCACTTTATCCATCTCAAGCCCACCACGAGGACCTGTTCCAGCTAAGATTAATCGATTAACCATACTGCTCTTAATACGGATAATTTCTTGCGCAATCATACCGCCCATAGATAGACCAAGCAAGTTGATTTTTTCTAATCCCAGTGCCTCCACTATGTCAATCGCTTGCTCTGCCATGCCTGAGATAGTCGGGGCTACTCTTCCTTGACTGGCCCCAACACCAGGAAGGTCTACTACAATGATGTGCTGTTTTTCAGCTAGTAAATCCAGTAACTTGGGATCCCAATTGTCCAATGTTGCCGCCAAATGCACTAACATAACCAAGGGAAGGTCTGACTTTCCTTTCCCAAGTTCCCGATAGGCAATTTGCTGACCTGCAACTGTGATATATTGATTTTTTGTGGTGATATAAGACATGTGATTCTCCTATCCTTTCTAGAAACTGAGGACTGTTTTTCCACGAGAGCGACCATTTGCTACCTTATCCAGCGCCACATTCACTTGCTCAAATGGATAGACCGTGTCGATAGAAGGTTTGATTTGCAGTTTGCTGAAAATATCTGCAACTTCCTGTAATTGCTCCCCATTGCTGGTTACAAAGATAAAATGATAGTGAACATTATATTTGGCTGCCATTTTATCAAATTTTCGTCCGACAAGACCAAACAAAAGTTGTTTCCACTTAGGTAGGTTCATCCGTTTGGCAAAAGCACCATTTGGCATAGCTCGAAGGGAAACTAATTGTCCACCTTTTTTCATAATCGACATTTGCTTTTCAGTCTCTGCACCGCCGAGAGTGTCCAGGACGTAATCCACATCTTTCACGGTTTCGGTATAATCTTCCGTCTTGTAGTCAATGAACCGATCTGCTCCTAGAGCCAAGACACGCTCCCCATTTGCTCCATCACCATTGGTGATAACGGTTAAGCCCTTGGCTTTCGCAATTGGAATAGCCATACCACCGACACCTCCAGTTCCTCCAGAGATGAAAATAGTCTTACCTGCTTGAGCCTTCATCAAATCCAAAGCCTGCATAATGGTCAAAGCGGTGAGCGGAACCGCAGCTGCTTCCACATCTGTCAAATATTCTGGTACCTTAGCCAGTGCTTGACCATTAACCGCTACATACTCTGCAAAAGCGCCGATGCTGTCGAGAGGAAGACGACCAAAAACACGGTCTCCAACTGCAAATTTCGTCACATTAGATCCTACTTCTTCTACCAAGCCAACCACTTCATTTCCAGCAGTTTGTGGTAGCTTATAAGGAACAATCATCTTGACTTCTCCACGTGAAATCATGTTATCGAGCGGATTGACTCCTGCTGCTGTCACCTTAATAAGAACTTGATTGCTAGCAATCGTCGGTTTGGCAAGTTCAGTTACGGTTAGTGCAATATTCTGTTTATCATAGCTTGTGTGTTGTGCTGCTTTCATGTTTATAATTCATTCCTTTCGTTTCACTCAAGGCACAACACTAAATGAAAATGTGTTGTGCTCTTTATTTTGCTCTATAATATAAAAT
>NZ_JBFRYH010000008.1:0-44617 GCF_040984445.1 Streptococcus handemini | reverse complement strand
TTGCGTCAAAATATGACAGGGGCTAAACAACATAATCATTGGAAATTGTTGGCTATGAGACGAACTATTGAAACTCGATTTTCAGAACTTTGTGCTCTTTTTGATGTCGAACAGACATTAACTAGAAACTTAACAGGATTGCAGTTGAGAATTGAACAAATTATACTTGCTTATAATTTGAGATACTTTGAGATTAACTAGCACCACGAGTTAAGATTAGTAGTGAGGAAATCTCCGACGGGAGAGAGTAGTCACTACTTTTTCGTTGTGTTAAAGTAGAGGTGTCTTGTGAAGTCGTGGGGCTTTTTGACGCTGGACGTCGTACTCAAAACTGGCAAGACACCTGTTTTAGGGAGAATGTTATCAAAGTATGTGGGACGCTAGACGTCGAGTATTGAAAATGACATCACTAAAACAAGGAATCAAACAAGATAAAGAGGTAATATCATGCGTACAGTATTTGGGATTGATGTGAGTAAAACAAGTTCAGAAGTGGCAATTCTAGTCAACGGTGAGAAGGTTCATGGCTATACCATGCCGAGTGATGCCATCGGCTTCACTCGGTTGTTGGACGATTTGAAAACTGTCCACACCCCTGAGATTGTCTTTGAAGCGACAGGCGTCTATTCTCGTTGTCTTCAGGCTTTTCTTGAGGAAAATGGCTACGCCTATACTCGACTTAATCCGCTGGAAGCTAAGAAAACTGGACAGCCTACGTGTCCGTAAAACCGACAAAATTGACGCTGAAAAGTTGGCGCAATCTCAGTTTGTACTGAATCGAAAACCAACTTATGTACAAAAGGAAAGCTATCAACATCTACGTGATTTAAGTCGCTTTTTTCAGAATCTGACAGAAGATATTGTCCGTACCAAGAACCGTCTACACAAGATATTGCAGGTTACTTTTCCAGAGTTAGAAAACCTCTTATCAACACCAACCGGTGAACAGTACTGGAACTTGGTCATGGCTTTTCCATGCAAGGAATTTGTCTTAGATCGAACGAACAGTGAGTTAAGGCATCGTATCTGTCAGTCGACTTCAAAACGGATCTCTGACAAGCGTGTCGCTTCCCTGACTAACAAACTTACTGAACTTGCCAATCAATCTTATGGTGCGGTCAAAAAATCCTCTCCAATGATGGAAGAGGTCCGTTACTATGCTCAAGAATTACTCAGATTATCTGAACACCGTTCTATTGTCTTAGACGAAATGGTAACCCTAGCTAAGCCTTTACCAGAATATGATATTCTACTTTCTATTCCTGGAATAGCGGAAACCTCAGCGACAAGTATTATTGGTGAATTGGGCGACATGCGTCGCTTTCAGTCTGCCAATCAAATCAACGCCTTTATTGGGATTGACCTCAGGCACTATGAATCTGGGAACTTCTTAGCCAAAGAACATATCACCAAACGCGGGAACCCTTACGCGAGAAAGATTCTATT
Source organism: Streptococcus handemini (assembly GCF_040984445.1). NCBI lineage: Bacteria > Bacillati > Bacillota > Bacilli > Lactobacillales > Streptococcaceae > Streptococcus > Streptococcus handemini. The sequence continues at coordinate 43,171 of NZ_JBFRYH010000008.1, read as the reverse complement.
CAAGTGCATCCACAACATCGCTGCAGCTAGTCACACTAATCCCTGCCATATCGCAGATTTCTATGAGAAACGAAAAAGACAATCGCAGGTGACTTCAACTAAGCCACATACGATTGCCTCCATACATCGCCTCATCAGGACGATGCATTACCTCATAACGCATAACAAACTCTACGACTACACTTCAGCCAAAAGTCAGTAAAGTCGTCTATGCCCTAGTATTGTAACACCTTATCGAAAAATTTCCAACATAAGGTGTTGTTTTGACATGCCCTTTTTTTACTAAATAAGTGTCAAAAATAAGACAGCACTCTCGAAATAGCTACTGTCTTGAAAATATTTTTTCTTAAATCCTTGATAAACTTGACAAATGGTAGAAAAAAGCCCCCTAACAGGAGCCTATCTTTTAAACGGAAGACATGGGATTCGAACCCACGCACGCTGTTACACGCCTACCGCGTTTCCAACACGGCCTCTTAAGCCTCTTGAGTAATCTTCCATATTCTACATGGAGCCGGTGGGAGTTTCCAAAAACTTATTAAACCAAAATATATCTTATTTTAGGTCTGTTTTAAGTTCTGATAGAAAGATTCAGGACATTATCCCTACCGCTTTTTATATTTTGACATATTCAACACTTAAAGTCAAGGATTTTTTCAAAAAAGACCGACACTCCAGCTGCGATAATTATTCAATAGCTATAAAAAAGCGACCACCTTTTTTATTTTTTTACGCAACAAAAAGCACCGGACTAACCGATGCTAATTGGTACATTAGAATAACTGGTGGGTCGGTGTACCCCACATCTCAGATACCTATTGCTAGGTGCGGCAGGAACCTTTCTGCCCTCAATCATTCTAACTCGTACTTTCATTCTACTACTTCTTTCCCTCGTTGTCAATCTTTTTCAATCGACCGTTCTGGTATCTCGATTGTAATTTATACTCTTGAATCTCATACATCGTTGGAATATAAAAGAAATCTCCATTCTTATGCAGTTTAATCGCAACTAAAACATTTTTATCAAAGACTTTGATAAATTCCGCACTTTTCCCTTTTTCCCTCGGATTAACTCCAATATAATCGGGATGAGACAAAATTTCCTCTAATCGATTGAAATACGGTAAAACACTTTGATGACCTCGTTTAATGATGTGAGCTTTTAGACCATCCTCTTGTATTCTAACATCAGACGGACATTCTTCTAAGCCAAGCATTGACTGGAATTCTTTTGATAAACTAAGTAATTTCTTATGTTTAGCCATTTATACTTCTCTTTTCTAAAATACCAATTTTAATTATACCATACTATACAAAACCCCCGCCCAGATTTCTCTGAGCGGGGGTGTCTATTAGGCCAAGGTACCCCAAAGCGAGATACGCTTACCATGTTCATCTGTTTGACCAATGGCCATATAGTTGCGCTTGCCGGACTGACCGATATAAGAGATCCAACGGTAGCCATTTGCCGAGCCTTTACTATCGTAACGAACAGAATCACCCGGCTGATAGACATGCACAATCTCACCGCTGAGATTTGGCGCACGGCGGACATTGATAGCCGTATCCACAAGCGTGAATGTCCCCTTTTCAGGTATCAACTCGATTTCATCACTAGTTCCGATAGACGTATCGACTGGATTAGGTAGCTCCGTATCTGTGTATGGCGGACGGATCCAGCCAACCACACCGTCAAAGCTCCGCTCATTAAAACGAGCCGGACCCCCAACCGTGAGAGCGTCCCAATTCCCATCAATGTTCTGCTCAATCGTCTTCATCGTCACACCATTACTATCCTCGATGACGATACCTGTATGACCATAAGGATGACCTGAAACAGCCATCACAAACAAATCACCAGCCTTCGGATTGACACCAGGCGCATCATAAATGACCGGCAAGCCATTTTGTCCCGCACTGTCCAAAAGGTCAATCGCATTGCCCCATAAATCAATCCCAAACCAATTCTTCACGATAAAGCACGGCAAATCAGCGCACTGTGTGCCCCACATACCATCCTTATCCACTCCCATACCAGCATTCGCTAGATCAATCGCATACTGTACGACTTCTTGTACTGTTGCCATCTTCTCCCTCTACTTTCTATAAAAACCATTCAAATCCACGATATAGCGCTGTCCCACCTTACAGCGGGTCCTAATCTCCCTACCTACAATCCAGATGGTCGAGCCGTCAAACAACATAGCCTCAATCACAGAAGTTGCAGACCACGTCTCAAGTCGTCCTAGAAGGATCTCGCCTGCATTCGTCCCCTCCGGCTTGCTCTCTGTCGGTTCAATCTTGAAATCTAAATGCAAGAAACCAATTCCCGTCAATTCATTGACCTGTAAAATCTTCCGAGCATTCACAGCGTTTGTTGCCCCTGTCTGCACCCCTCGTGACAAAGACACGTATTCAACTGCTCGTCTCTGAAGTACCTCCCGACTCAAGACATCCTCATCTCGTGTGTTGCGTCCTAGATGCTTCATCCAATCACCACTACTTTCAGTTTCGCACTAGCCAAAATCGGCTTCGCTGTCGTGATTTTGATGGTGTTGGCATCCGTATGCTCAATATCCACCAAGACCTTCTCATTTGGTGCATTGGCTTCATAGACCTCGACAATCACATCTTGCGTATTGAGCGAGTGCGTCACTGTATGTTCCACCGCCACCCCATCGCCAATCTCTGCCACAAACTTATGAGGCGCAGCCGCAAACTGATTCAACTGCTCCGCATGATTCTTGATAAAAGCCTCGATTTCCTTCAAGGTATCATACTCACCATCTGCACCACCGACGACTTTCGCAATCTCCTCATCGACATACTGCTTAGCGTCATTCAGCGCATCCGTCGCCTTATTTCCAGCAATCGTGGTAATCTGCTCCGTATCGGCAACTCCTTCGTTACTATCAAGACCAACCCAACTCTCGCCCGTGTAGATTTTCAACTTCTTATCCGTCGTATCAAAGTACAACTGACCAGCCTTGGGGTCGCTCGGCGCTGTCGCCAAATTCTGGATAATGGCATTCAACAGCTGATTCTTCGTTAAATCTAGATTATATAAAACTTGCATAACATCCTCCTTATACTAAAACCGCAGTACCGCTAAAGGGTACCGCAAACTGAATTTCAAGCTTATTCGTTGAGAGATAGCGCACATCGCCAAAGACCTGAGTCCCAGCACTATCAGACACCACAACCGCCGGATAACGGTTCAAGCTATGCTCAATCGTCCAGATAGCACTCGCCTCCGCCATCTTAAACACCACCTGTTGCGCTAACTCCTTTTGAAGATTGACCTGAATCAATTCCTCAATCTGATCCCGAGTCATGACAGACGGTTTCTCAGTCAACTCATCCGCCGTTTCATACTCCAACAAGTTTTCCACAACCTGAAGCTTGACCGACTCATCAGACGGAAAGACATAGCCATTGACGACGATTTCAACCAGATACGTCTTTTCCGGCAACGGCTTACTGATGGTAAAGGTCACCGTCCCATCCACCACTGGCACATGAGTCTCATAGTAGAGCTTGTGGGACTTCCCAATCCTTACCTGAGCCAGTGAACCTGACAACTCCGTCATCACTCGCTCCTCATCGTCTAACAGCTCAAACTGAAACAAACTCGACGTATCGCCCTGCTTGACCACAGAACCACCATCGACCTGCCTCAGATTGACACTTAAAACAGAGTTCATCTCGACCTCCCTTCAAACACACGAATAAAGGCATCCACCCAAAAGGCGATGCCCACCATCACAAATAGACTAATCTTCTTTAGGGGTCTCATAACTCAATGCCCGCACACTATCAGACAAGGTAGCCGTTGTTGGGTCGTTGACAATCCCAATGATGGCCAAGACCACAAAGACCGCATTGATGACATTTAAAAGACCCTCCACCGTCTGAGTAACCTCGATTTCAAAACCGAATAATTTCCCCACATTTTGCACCACCAGCGCAATGGTAGGGATAAAGGCAAGCCAAAAGGCCTTATTTTTAAACCGTACTTTCCAGTTAATCATGTTCTTCCTCCTCTAAAGGTAAATAGATAAATTTATTATATAGGACTGTAATCGCCCCATTTCCACCCAGTTCGATATAGCTCTCGTACAACTTGGCAATCTCGTCCAGCTCATGTTGCGTCGTCCAACCACGCTTCAAAGCATGGCGCATATTCTCCTGCAAACGATAACGATGAATCCGCATCACACCCTTTGCGGTCTTTTTCAGCTCTGCATTATTCTCATCGCTCGTCTTCTGCACATTCTCGACACTAGTAGATAACTCCCCAAGTTGTCTTTCGACTTGTTCAAACTGTTGCTTACTTAGGTTGCTCGACTTAGCAGTCAAGTACCCAAAATAACCTGATAAGGCCGTAGGAGCTACAAGCGCCAATGCTTCTATGATTTCCATCTTGTACTCCCCTTTCTAAAAAAAGAGCAGTCATGCGACTACTCTTTGTCTAATCCAGTTTCAGCCAATTTCACCAGCTCCGCTACTCGCTTACGAAAACGTTTTGGCACTTGCTCAAGGGTAATCCAACCTTCTAAAATTTCCATTGCATAAAAATTAACCATCATAATCTTTCCTCTTTCTGTTATATTTTTAATTGTTTTCAATAGTTGTTTCATGTTCATCTTCTGAACCCGCCTCTGTTTCTACGGTATCATCAGCTGTTTCCTCTTCTTCTGATCCCTCTTCTTCGTCCTTGTCCTCAAAAAGCATCCCTAGCGCTTCATTGAGGGTCAAGGACACCGTTCTAAGCATTTCCTTAACTTGTTCAGCGACTACTTTCGCCTCATCTGCCGACTCCTGAGAAGCCTTGGCAGCCTTCGTCGCTTCATTGACCTTGTCATTCAAAAGCTGGTCTGAGAAGTTCTTGACATAGCGCACCACAAACCAATCCAGCGCAAGCCTTATCAACTCCGCATCTGAGTCCTTCGTATGGTCACCGTCTACTGTCGCATGAAACAAGACCGTCTCCCGCTCATCGCTCTCCTTGATCCCGACCAAGGTTTTCCCCGTCGCTGGGATATAAGAAGCAGATGAATAAAGTCTTAATGCCATCTTAGCCCTCCTGTGTTTCTAGCTTCTTCGCCTGCTCGTCAAACAGCTCTTTCAAGCCTTCATCCGAGTTTAAAACTCGTTGGACAAAGTCCAAATCTTTCAGGACTTGAGCTTTTTCTTCTGTTGCTTGTACAAACCGAGCACGATATTCCGCAGACTCCAACGTCTTTGCCTTCAACTGCTCGCACACATCCGCAAGCATGTGAGTATATAAATTTTCGTTCATGTGTTTCTCCTATTTTAGTTTAAGCGACCAACAGTATCTCGAACATCCCACCAAGCAGGATGACCTTCTCCTTCTTTTTCGCGATAATCATAAAGTGCTCCAATAGAATTTGCCATTTTTCGGAGTGTTTCATGCAATGAAACCTGTGTTTTTCCTGACTGTTCAAGACACAACCAGACATCTCCCACAACGAGAACAGAATCCCGCCTATCTTGTGCTCGATATGGCCTAAGCATCAGTTTCCCTGTTGTACTCATTGTCCAGCCGTCACGTTCTTTATATGGTGAACTTGCAAAATGAATCGTATCCCCTACCAAATCTAGAATGTCGTCTTTGGGACCATTCCATGCACGAATGCCGACAAAACCGCCATCGTCTGAACTTTCAGTTCCCCCGCGATTTGAACCAATGACTGTCACTCCTACATTACTGTTCGAGTTCTCTGAAAAACCTGTCGCAAATCTTATGAATTGGTTTGGATACCCCTTTTGAATCCGCCTTAAAGCAGGAGAGTCCGTATAGAATTCCAAAGTCCCTGTTTCTAAATCAAACTGCGTCACGCCATTTCTCGCACTCAAAACCCCACTCTTGATTCTAGAGGCTGATAAGTCCACCGCTTGAACCGCTGTGATAAAGGCCTTCTTGGCAATCAAATTGGTAACCAAGGCATCGTTCGTCGCAAGCCGGTCAATCAAAGCCGCATCCACCTTCAGCTTATCCCCTGTGATGGCCCCAGCTTGAATCATATCCGCCGTGATAGACCCCGCCGTCAGAATCCCCGTCCGCACACTGTTGGTATCTAGCTTCCGTGCCGTAATCGCTCCGTCCACAAGCATATCCCCTGTGACCTTCATCTTCTCTGCGATAACCGCCACGTCCCGTTCATTCTGGGCAATCATGGTCGCAAGCGTCCGGCCATTCACCGTCTTCCCGACCTTGGTCACAAAGCCGTTGTTATCCAGTATCAACTCCGCACGCTTGACATTGCCTTTGTCTCTTGCCTCGACTTGCGCAAGGATAGAGCTACTCGTCTGAGCCAAGGCACTCTTGACATCCTTGTCCATATACTCAGAGATGAGCCCTCTATTGTTCACCCTGATTTTCCCCCAGAGCGAGCTATTTGGATCCGTCAGCTCGATATTGATATCCCGCATATCCTTAAAAAGCCCCGTCAACGCACGAGACGTAGTGACAGGCGAGGCAAAACTAGACGGACTAGACCCCTGTTCAATCTGAATGTTGCGGGCAACCGTATCCCCCACACAGCCCATATGATGAAGCTTAACCACCTCATCCGGACTCCGTGGCGTAAAGACCTTGTAATACCGACCGTCCCTTTCCAGCGCCTGAGAACGCCTATTTTGAATCGTTATATCCATCTCTTAGCCTCCGTAAAAATCAACTGCTACATTTTGATAATAGCCACTGTAGCGCTGCCAACCGATAGTATCCAAGCCCTTCCCCATTTCCGTCTGGCTGGGGAATAAAAGCGTGAAGCTACTCGAACCATAGCGACCGGGGTCATAAGTGACCGTGACCTTGCCAATCGACTTCCCATTTATCGTGACACCCGTGATTCTCCGTGTATCAATGACCGCTGGAGTCGTGTTTACGATGATGGCTGGACGATAACTGTCATAGGACACCGAACAACTGACATTCTTCAAGCTCAGTAAGACTGTACCTGCCCCGCCCGCCTTCTCCCAGACCAAGCGAGTCCCGACATAGCGCTTGGTGACTTCTTTTCCACCTACGAATATCCCATGTCTTGCCATAGCGACCTCCTATTCATAGACATCATAGATGGTATTGGCATCCTTATTCCAGATACGGTCATAGTCTGCCTTAGAGCCAAACCAATATTTTAACGGCTGATTGGTTTTTTGGTTGAGGATATGTTGCCCGGGTGCCCCATCTGCCCCTCTAGGACCCGTTTCACCCGTCAAACCACGCTCACCCCTATCGCCCTTGGCGCCATCTGAGCCTTTGGGACCCACCTGACCACGACCAGACACCCCCGTAGAATGACCATTGATTTCCCAGATACCAGAGGAGTTGATGGTGATGGTCGGCATCGGACCCGCTTCCCCGCGTTCCCCCTTATCCCCCTTATCCCCTTTTAGACTCGCTTTCTGGCTTGGAGTCAAAGCGTCAAAACTCACGACACCATCAGCCCCCTTGGGACCTACTAGACCTTGCTCGCCTCTAACTCCCATCCAAGCATAGCTTGAAGAAGCATTGCTTCCGCTTTCCACATAATCCACATAGATACCAAGATGGCTCCTGTTGTTACTATTCGTTGTGGAGAAATCAGAAACAGACTCAACAGCCTTTGTGATTCCATGCGCAGGATCTCCTTGACCAAATAAATCGGTCGTTGCCCTATAGGTTCCTGCGCCCAATTCCTTGTAAACCCAGCTCTCATTCTTCCCATAACGCAACATCGTTGTTCTACTCAAGGTGAATGATTGGTTTTCATTGCAGATAAATGAAATCGTCGCATAGGCCGTATGAACATACGGACTGCGACCATTATCCCCTTTAGGACCTGATAGATACTTCAAGGCTGAGAAACGACTACGACCGTCCCCAATCTTCGCAAAACCAGTGTCACTCTCCACACCGATTTCCCCTTCTAATAAGACCAGGCTACTCGAAGCCCACTGACTCGCCGTCATACGCTTGTGCTGTACCCTGATTGGAATTTTTTCTGTTGTCATCCATTTCCTCCATCTAAAATCATCGCCGGCTTATCTGACCAGCTCCCTTCATATTGGTTAGCAAGATTCCCATCTGCCATCCCCTTGAAACGAAGCGGAAGCACCAGCTTATTCTTATCATCTGCCACGGTAAAGTGAGTTGTCGCCTCCTGATACCAGTCGCTCGCATAGCGCACCGTATAGCCACCATAGTAGACACTAAGGACACTCGACTCTTGTTGGGTCAAGGCCTGCTCAATCACTGGAAAACGGCTATCCGTTGGCCGTAGCTCAAGCTCTCCACTGCCGATGTAGGGAGTTGCCTGAAGCACCACCACAAGTTTGCGATTCCCATATGGCGTACAGACCGCATCCCACGAGATGACATAGGTCTTACCCACCTCAAAGCCATTCCCGTTGTGCCCAACCGTCACATAGTCCGTCCCAAGCGCAATCGTCCGCTCCGTCTCACCAGCCAAGCGATTCTTGTTATAGGACGTTGTCCCGTCCCCACCAATCAAGGACGCATTGACCCGAGCCGTCTCAGACGTCTCCTCAATCTGCTTACGAAGCTTATCCAAGTCAGACGACTGGAAGGACTCGAGGAGCTTCTTTGCCTCTTTGCCTTGTTCAGCCAGCTTCTCCTCAATTTCCTCGGCGATGGTTACCTTAGTTTCTTCGGCTTTCGCTTTGGCTTGTTCGATACCGTCTTCGATTTCGTTTGTCAGCTTTTCAAACTTCGCATCAAAAGCACGATTGGCATTTTCGATTTCCTTCTGCAATCGCACATCAAAGTCAGACAATAAAGCCGATGTAGATTCTGATACCGCATCGCTCACCATACCGCTAAGCGTGCTGCCCATAGATTGAGAAACCTTCCCAAAGCCAATCGATTTCAATTTTTTGGACATGGGAGAGAAATGATACTTAGAAATCTTAATCCGTATATCTGTATCAAATCGCTCATGATAAACACTCACGACATCAAACATTTTCACCGGAACATCCGATTTCCCCTTGACTTCTAATTCCAAGCTCTCTTCTACCAAATCGCATAGACTCGTCGCAAAGTAGCGCTTCCCGTATTCTGTTAGACTAGCTAGGTCTGTCACATCTTGGTCATTGACTTCCATGGTTGCTTCATAGATTTGACTATACTTCTCAATCAAAGGACTATCCACGGTCACGCTAATGACCTGGTCTTCTCCACCCTCTTCTTGCGAAGTTAGCTTTTTCCTGAAGTGAATCCTTGTCCGTAAACTCTTGACCGACTTACTTTCATGATACTTGCTGAGGTTTTTCTTATACATAAAGAGGGACTCGTTTTCAGTCCCTCCGTTTTGTAATAATCTCACATCGTACTTATCACGGACAAGATCACCGCCCCATTGACCAAGGATAGAGTGCTTTTCCTTGGCCAGCACATCCATGACAGACTTATCTGCCACATTTAGCGTGTGACGCCCCATGATGTCAGATGAAAAGGAAAATGGATGCTTGCGAACGACAGCCCCAGCAAGAGCATTCATCACCGTCTGACCAGCCACCCTATCCACATGTACACTCGATATCGTATAGTAATTGAGCAAGGTCGCTACCTGATTCGCATAGACCTGCACATAGCCATTCTCTTTGACCACATCAAAGACAAAAAACTCCTGCTCCCCATGCAAATCATCAGCCAAAAGAAAAGTCTCCGTTGTCAATAAAGACCACTTCTCATCCGTCACTGGAAACTTAAAAGAGAGCTGATAGGTTCCATTTGCCTCTTGGACAATATCATCATCCCAAGCGAGATTTAAAGACATATTCCCCTCTTTTAGATAAATCAAACCTTATACCTCCAATTCCCCTTTATGGTTATTTTCGACACATTGCCACTCGTCGTCACACCAGAGCGACCTGTTGGGATTTCAAAGAACGGCCCACGTTTTCGGATGGTATTTTGGATTTGTCCATCCTTATTTAAAATTTTCTGTTCCCTATGACGGCAATCAATCGTAGCTTTCCCATTCAAGGTCAAGCGCATGGTCTGTTGGCCAATCGTCAAGCTGACATCGCCTTGCCCTTCTAGAATAATGATTGGCTCAGCATATACCGTTCCCTGATTAACCACAGCACCGCTACTAGCAAGCACCACATCCTCCACATTCTTCATATAGCGGAATGGATACATCTCAAGCGTGATGTCCACTGTCCAGTGGTGAAGCCCATAAGGCTTGTACTTACTCGATTTGAAATCACAGTAGAACAAACTGTCCTTCTGATACCAAAATTCTACTTCATTCTTTTCGCTATGAAATGCCTCGACTAATCGTTGCACATCTGACAGTGTTTTAACGAGAAACGTCAACGTCCGAGAGTAACCATCATAAGCACCATCCCAGATAGTAACCTTCCCATTTGCGCCATATATCGTTGCAGACTCAGCTACGCGAGGCTCTGCACTTTCGACTACACCCGCATCAATCAACTGACAACGAGGGATGTCAGAAGTATTAAAACCGTTAATGATCATATACATCTAAATACCCTCCCTTGCCATGATTTGCCCATGAGTACGATAAGTACTCTGACCAATTTTTTCACCGTCCAAGTAGACGGACAAGTCCTTCTCCAAAATCCCTTGAAGTAAACTCTCTACACTTGCCAGACGGTCTAAGAGACCTGATTGAGACGAATCGTTTGTAGAATGGTTTAATAAGTTATCATTTATCAAACTTTGACGAACATCGCTGGTCAGACTAGCTTCTAGCCCGTCATCACCAAAGGAATCAACTAAAGCCCCTGCCATGCCGCCGACTGTTGATTGAACTTCTCTAAAGTTGTCCACTAACCCCTGGTTCAAACCACCCATAATGGCTTTACCAGCAGGAATCAACAAGCGTTTATCGTAAGAGATAGGGCCCTTATGCTTAGCAATCCAGCTCGCAATACCGCCAACAAAATTCGTCACAGCTCCCCAAGCAGACTTTAATCCATTCAAGAAGCCATTCATAATAGCTGCACCAGCACCAGAAATATCAATATTCGCAAGACCTTTAATGACACCTGTAATCTTGTCGATAACACCCCTTACACTAGAACCAACACTAGAAACCAGACTACCAAAGCTGCTAAAGGCACTCTTTACAGTTGAGATAGCCCCGCTTATGATTCCCTTTGCCACATTGATAGCATCTTGTATCGCCATCCAAGCCAGTGAAAAGATATTTTTTAAGACACCCACAGCATTCCCAGCTCCACTAAAAGCAAGTTTGATATATTCGATGGCAGTTTTGATAATATTACCAGCCGTTTGCACAGCTGACTGGATATTCGACCAAGCACTCTTCAAGATACTGCCCAATCCCTCACCGACAGAGCCCAAATTAGCAAATAGTCCGATAGCAACACCGACCCACTGAGCAATCACGCTGAATACTGGTTCAAAGAACTTCAACACATCTACTAGAAACGACACGACCGGTGTCAGAATCTCAATGGCTATTTTTAAGCCATCAAACAAACCAGAAATCCCTATCATGATTCCTTGGAACACTCCCCCAAGAAAAGACCCTAGAATTTCAAAAGCAGGCATTAAGGCATCTGCCAGTATAGAAATTAACGGTTGTGCTGCATTCCATAATCCGACAAATGACTGGACAACACTGTCAATCGCTGGACCAGCAATAGACATAAACCGACCAAAACCAGCTTCTACAGCTGGAATAATAGCAGATATAAAATCTTGAATACCACTAAAATCTAACTGCGCAAATCCATTTGCGATTGTCTCAATGATCGGAGTTACAGAACTAGCAATTGATTGAAGTAAATCAGGTAATTGTCCAAAAGCAGTTTGGAAACCTTGAATGATGGGTTGAGCAGTCGTCATAATCTTTGAGCCAATACCAGCCATTCCACTATCAAAGCCGATTCCCAACTGCTCTAGCATTTGTTGAGCGCCAGACAGCAAAATAGGCCCTGCCGTTTCAAAAGCAACCGCAAAAGCCTGTGGCAAACCTTTTAAAATATTTCCCACCATAGGAAGGAAATTACCAAAAAGGAAGGTAGACGTTGTTTGGGCTAGTGCCACCAAAGACGGCTCAATATCCGCACCCAAGGATAAATTCCCTAGAACATTTTGAGCAGCTGCTTTCATTGAAGCAAAAGAACCACTAAAAGTCGTTGCCGCTTCTTTAGCAGTCGTTCCCGTAATATCTAAATTTTCTTGAATAGCATGAATCGCAGAGTATACATCAGAAAGATTATTGATATCATATTTAACACCTGTCAACTTTTGAGCATCAGCCAGCAAGCGCTCCATTTCAGACTTAGTCCCGCCATAACCAAGTTTCAAATTATCCAGCATGGTATAGTTTTGCTTGGCAAAACCCTGATACGCATTTTGAATGAGTCCCATATCGGTCCCCATCTTATTCGCATTATCAGACATATCGACCATAGCCATGTGAGCTACTTCCGCAGATTTTGCCGTGTCGTTGCCCAGCGATTGCAAGAGACTAGCACTAAAACCCGTTACACTTTCCATATAGGCATTAGCTGACAAGCCTGTTGTCTTGTAAGCTTCGCTAGCGTACTTCTTAACGGTATCAGCACTTGTTTTAAAGAGTGTTTCTACACCGCCTATAGATTGTTGGAGGTTCGCCCCCTCCATCAAACTGACAGAAAAGAGCTTCCCAATTCCAGCAGCTGCAATTATCCCAGTTACTGCCTTGACCAATTTTGAGCCAATGCTCAAACCTGCACTTTCACCAGCAGCCTCTGCTTCTGGTCCGATAGCATTCTTAATAGCCCCGCTGATTCCTTTTGCAGAAGGCATAATCTGCACATAAGCCTTCCCCAATTCAGTTGCCATTAGCTCTCACCTCCTAGCTCTTGTAGTAATTCTTGTTTAGCTTTTTCAAAGTCCTCACCAGATGAAAAGACCAATTCTTGTCTCTCTGTTTCTTTGTGAAGTAGCTTGTTCACAACCGAAACCGGCGGATTTTTCCCTTTTGTACCGTCCTTTGTCTGTGCCCAGTACAGCATACTTAAACGGTCTAAAATCCCAGCAAATAATAACGTATCAAAGGCAATTTCTTGGTTAGAAAGAACCATCTTGATTCTTGAACTATCCCGCAAACCACAAGCCAAAATAGCAACCTTGGTTGCGGGTAATTCTCGATAGTTCAAGATATGATACGTTTCAGCTAGATCACAAATCAACGCCTCTTCATCAGCCTGAATCATCTTGATGAGGATTAAGAGTTTTTTGCTTCTTTGACCGATTCAAAAATATCCCTAATCGCTTGACCAATTAAAGCATTTGGGATAAACCCCTTCTCATTGCGCAAATGCTCTTTCAGATTTTTAGCCTGCTCATCACCTAGCAAAAGCTTGACAACTTTAGAATAAAGCAGAGGATTATCATCTACCTCTGCCATCACTTCTAACAACTCATAGTTATCCAAACGTTCTTCACTAATTTCAAATGAAAAACCTGTTCCCGTCGTTCCTTTTAACATGCTTATCCTCCTACTTGCGGTTTTGGTTTAACTGTTTGGATGTACTCATAGTGAGTATTTTCGTGTTCGTCCGGCAAAGCCTGCACTGTTGTTTCATAACCAACATTTTCACCATCTTTATAGCTGATTTCACCAATTTCAGAAACTTTTGCACACGGTAACACAATACGCTTCATAGCCCCACCCTTCAAAAGCATTTCAATGACGATACAGTGCTCCTTCAATTCTTTTGAGTTGGCAGTAATGGTAATTCCAGTTGACAAATTACCAGAAACATTCTCATCCCCATACACTTCTTTCAAAACGTCCACATTCAATGCTTCAATCAAGGTATAAGAAAACGTATCTTCCTTTTCTGTCTGAACAGAATTGACCGTATCCCCTCCCCAAGCCTTAATGTTTTCGCTTGAAGGAGAATTTGAATTTGTAGCACCATCCTCTGACACATACCCTAAAGCGACAAAAGCCGCATTAAGTTTACTGGTTGCATCCGTTGGTAAAGCAGTTCCAAGCGGTGCAGAATAAATCGCACCACCAATTTTAGGCTTTGCAGCCGTTACATTTGTTGCATTTGACATTTGTTGTCCTCCTAGTAATAGTTAATATCAAAAACAGCCTGATAGCGGTAAGACTTCATGGCTGTATCTGTAAAGTTATAATCGCTATTCAGATGAACCCCGCTAATCTCATCTAGTTCAACTAGATTTTCAACTGCAGTTTTGACCTGTTCATTTAATAGCGCTGCTGCATACATCGACGGAGCGTAGCTTTGAAAAGCAAATGTTGCTGATTTCAGCTGATTTTGCTTTCTTCCGCTCGTCTTCTCTATCAAGATGTAGCTTGAAGGCATCTTCCCTTCGTGTTCAAAAAAAGACGGTACATCCAAATGACCGTCAAGATGGTCTCTTATCACAACTTCAATCATTTAATGCACCGCCTTTAGTAAAGTATTATTTTTTGAATTATCTTTTCGAGCTTTGACAGTCTTAGCGCTGACCATGGCATTCGCACGATTTTTACCAACATAGATATCTTGTTCATACCCATCGCCACAGCGATTTCGGATAGCAGCTGCCTTTTTTTGTAAAATTGCCTGCATTTCAGACGATTTCATCAAGTCGGAAATTCCCTTACGGTTAAGTTCGAATTTCATCTTACTCATAGCGCTCTACCATCACTTTCTTGTTCCAAGATAGCGGAATCATGGCTTCAATCCCTTCTAGCGAAATCCCAAAAGTCCGCCAACGTTGATTGAAAAAGCGGACTTCCTTGTCCTCCCAATCATGCCGGTCACCTTTTGGAATTCCCAACGTATAAATCGCCTTCTTACCAGTAAGATTCAGTTGATTGATGACATCCTCAGAGTCAGTTGGAGCAACCAAGACATTTTCCACCTTTATTTCTTTATCTTGATAAGTCATTTTACCAAACGGATCACGGCCAATCTCTACCTTGTCGATTAAGATAACAGGTATTCCTTTAAGATGTCCCATAGATATCAATCACCCCATATCTCTGCTTCTTTAGCCCAAGGCGCTTCAACTCCGAATCCTTGATAAAAAGACCGCCACCAGGTACTAGATAAGAGCCACTCCACGAATAACCCATAGCGCTCTCCGCAACCTGGGTCATCGGTTCTTGGTCTGTCGAAGTCATCAAGGTTCTTGCCACCACATCCACCGTGACAGATTTCAAAACCGTTGCATATGAAGGACTGTCCACAGCCATTTGGTCTAAGTCCTTACCAACCTTTTCAGCTTCGAAACGTAGAGAATCAGAAACCACTTTTAACAAAGCTACTGCACGATCCGCTTCATCAAATTTTAGAGAACGCCACATCAGCTCCAAGTCATCTTTTGTCGCAAAATCTTTCATCAAGACCCCTTTCAAACCTCGATTCTACGGCTTTTTCGTGCATAATTGGCCACCCAACCATCTGAAAATGCCCTAGAATGGCAATCTCTACACGGCATATTCTTCATACAATGCCAAAATTTCCGACTTCTTAGCTTTTGGATGATAGGCAATCCCCAACTGATCCAAGACAGATTTCATCTCAGAGACAGTCAAGTCAGAAGACGAGTGAGAAATACTCTTTTCACTCCCTTCTACCAAGACCCAATCCCCAGACAAGAGACTATCGCAAAGAACGACAGCCCCCGTCTTCTTGTCTTGATATTTCATCCTAAGCCTCCTCTACACGAGCAAACGAATCCTTATCAAGAATACCCCAACCGATAAAGACCTCTGTACGGAGACAGATTTCATTATAGGCCTTCAAGTCACGACCAGTTTGGTCTGGATCACCATACTCAATGATTTCAAGTGGAATATTTTCAGCATAACCCCATTTGAAGCGATTTTGGAAGTCCCCTACAATCGCATGGTCTTTCTTAGCAGTCCCACCAGTGGTTGTTAGATTCTTATTGACATCTGACTTCATACCGTAGAAACTATCTGGATTTTGACCAAAGCGGAATTCTGGATATTGAGCCACACCGTTTACCTTAACCTTAGCCAAGGCTTGACCAGCAGTTGGTGAAAGGGCAAGACCAGAAACTTCCCCACCTTTTGCTGTAATCATCGCAACAGCAGCATCAATATTGTCTTCGATTTTATCAGCACTAAATGTCACGACATTGCCATCAATGACACCATCAAATGAATTGCTAGCTTTAAACGAAGCATCTGTCATGGTCTTTGGCTCAAGCCCATGGAGCGCAGCAAGGTCAAAACTACGAGCAATAATCTTCGCAAAGCCATCATTAAAGGCTTGCAAGTACGCAATCTGCTTTTCTTCTGTCGCATGTTTGAACTCATCCGTAATACGAGCCTGATAAACAAATTTTAGCGGTTTAATAACCTTGCTTTCTAAAACAGCTTTCCCAGCACCTTTTTGTTCGCCTTCTCCGACAATCTGAGCATTTCCTTCCAGATTGAAAATAAATTGTTCAACCCCTGAGAATGGAATAGGCGTCTGATTAGCGAGTTTAGCCAGTACAGAACTTCCCTGTACTTTCGAAATCAAATCAGTAATAAGATCTGGTGTATAAAGTGTTCCTTGTTTGAGTGAATCTGACATAGTTATTCTCCTTTGTTATTTAGTCCTTCAAGTAATTGAGACCAGCCATTTTTGGACTCAGTTGTGCTTGGCTCAATATCCTTCAACGGTGGCACTGGTTCTGTCGTTCGCAAAAATCCAGCCAACCGCTCCGCATCAGCCGTCAACTCCGCCTCGTCGCTTCCCTGCAAACGATCCGCCAAATCATACGGCAAGCCATTTTGAAGAGCAATCCGAGTTCGTAGCGCCGTTGTTTCATAACCTGCCACTTTCCCCTCTAATTCCTCAATCTGCTTGCTAGATGAAGCCGATTCCTGCTTAGAAGTCTCCAAAGCTGATTTCAAGCCCACGTTTTCTGTTTCCAATTCCTTCACACGGCCTTTCAATTGGTCGTAATCTGCAAACCGCTCTTTTTGGCGCGCCAATCGTGTCTCCACAATACGATCCAATTCTTCCTGTGTTTCAATCGTTTTAAATTCAGACATATCTGTCTCCTTTCTCCGCATTTCCCGTGCGTTCGGTAATTTTACGCATTAAAAAAGCGCCTCTCAGCGCCCTCCTAATAACTAACTTGTTGCTTTTTCTTAGGCTTGGTTGTCATACAAGCCCAGTGCGCAAGCAAAGCACTATCCATAAGACTAATATCCATATCATCAAAATGAGAGCGATAACCAAATCCACCATTAGAGCCAATATTGCGCTTATCGCAGTTAGTCGCCACCTTTGACAAAGACGGCTGACCAGCATGACACAAGGTCTTTTGATAAATCCCCTGCTCCCACATGCTGTTGGCCACAATGATTTCCTTGACCGTTGGCAGAATCACATTTTTTATGCGAAAATCCTTCAACTCATCATCTAAAATCTTTTGACCACTCGCCCCATCCACGACAATCTGAGCGACCTTCGCTTTCTTCAAGAAATGAATCATCCACTGATTCCCATTTCTGACCGACTGACAGTCAATCACCTCTACAAAGACTTGCTTATCTGCCGTCCGTACTGCCACGCTCATAGCGACATTCGTGCCATCTTGACCATACTTGATCCCGACAAATAACGGACCAGAAAAAACAGGAAGCTGAGAAACCCTCAAGGATTCCCACTCTGTTTCAGAAATAGCAGACTTCTGATTGTACTGTGGCCAGTAACCCAAACGCTGCACATTGTGGTCGAGCTTATCCTCACCAAGCTCCGCCTCAATCTTACGCTCGTTCAAGTGATAGCCCATGGAAGGATTGGAATTATACCAAGCCTCTACATCGTCAATCTCTTTTTCCGTATCGACAGACCACTCAGCCCAGCCCGAATACTTGGATTTTCCAAACAGACAAGCACTCCGATACTTCGTAAAGACCGTCCCACTTGAGACCGGTGTGGGAGGAGTTCCACACATGACCGTCATCGGATTATCGCTATCTGTCACCGTGTACTTGAGAGCTGACTCCTGCTCAGTCGTATACTCCTGAGCCTCGTCAATGATCAGCAAGTCAAATCCCTCACCAAGACCCCCATTGGAAGTCCTAGTCCGAAACTGCACCACACCACCCGACTTGTAAAGCTCAATCCGCTCTTGACCCTTTGCACGAATAGAATTAAAATTCTCTCCGTCCACATAGCCCATCTTTTCCAGATAGCGCTTGACCTTTTCAAAAGACGAATGCGATGTACTGATACGGTGAGCAGTATGCAGGATATTCAACCCCTGCTCCAAACCCCACAACTCCAGCATGTAAAGAATCTCCGATTTCCCATTCCGCCGAGGAATCGAGTAGCCAAATTTCTGATGAACCCACAAGCCAGACTTATCTACCGCCATAATCGGCTGCAAAAGATTGACCTGCCAAGCATAGCAAGACAAGCCCGTCCGCTCATAGATATCCACCGCCTCTTTTGACAATGATTTCTTTTTAGTATATGGAAGAATTACCGATTGAGTAGGATTTTGATTGCCAAGTTTTTTCTTAACCCTAGCCATAACCTGTCCTTTCAATCGTCTCAACTACCTTGCAGCTTTTACCGCCCTCAGCAAGTTTTAGGCAAAGAAAACCGCATGTCATTTCATACGGCTAGACTATTTACGCTTAAACCACGGCTTTTTGAGCTTATCAATTTCCTTTCGGAGCTTGATGTTCTCCGCACGTAACTCATCAAAATTCTTATTGGTCGCTTCAACATTTTTAGATACCTGCTCCTCCAGCCGTTCTACATGACTGACAATCCGTTTCTGCATTGCTTCAAGCACTGTTACTTGAGCGAGTAGTCCTGCGTTTTTAATTGTGAGTTCTGCCACTCTCTTTTCAAGCAATGGTAGCAGTTGCTTCTTTTTCATGCGTTTATTCATATCCTAAATCCTCTCTTTTTAATACTATTTCTGAATAGCTTTTCTCATAATCCATGCCGTCATCCATACTAAAAACAAAGAACGTAGCATAATTAAATTGAGCTGTTCGACGTTTTCCAAATGACTTACCAAAGTAGGTAAAAGTCATTATTTCAATATCAGTGTAAAATACTAAGTCCTCCACCTGTTCAAAGTGAAGAGTTTGACCATTTGTTAAAAATAACGTAAGTCCGTTTTGTTCTGTTTCCATCATTTCCTCCTTTTGCGTACAAGAAAAGCACCTAGATTGTTCTAAGTGCTCATATCAATTCGATCGCTTGAATATCTGACTGGTAGAAAATAACAATTTCACCATCAACTCTCATCTCTAAACCATCTTCATCGGTCTCATAGTCCTCCTTATCGCAAAAGTAGGCTTTCCCGACAAAGACATCGTTATCTGTATCTGTCAAACGAATATCTCGCATGTGATAATCTTTTAATATCATTCTTCTCTCCCTTCGTGATAAGTAGGAACTAAATGCGCTCCTGTTTTTCCATAATGAATAGTGAAACCATTTATAGCATTACCTGTATAGTAGTCTCTACCAATATCTAAACTTGGTGACAAATCAATTAACTCAAAATTTAATTCATTTTTACCCTTGTTGCGCCTAAATTTTGAAGTCT
The DNA here is from genome assembly GCF_040984445.1 of Streptococcus handemini. Classification (NCBI taxonomy): domain Bacteria; kingdom Bacillati; phylum Bacillota; class Bacilli; order Lactobacillales; family Streptococcaceae; genus Streptococcus; species Streptococcus handemini. Next base: position 23,586 of record NZ_JBFRYH010000008.1, on the reverse strand, counting down.
GTTTGTATTGACTGTATAGTTTATCAAAATCAACATCGTCATAAAAGTAACTCTTGTTTTTCCCTGCCGTCGACTGAATATGACGAGCTTGTTTTTCAGGATTGATTTTGTCCAACCAAATGCCATCATTGAAATTCTTTTGGATATAAACTTTATCTTTCAAACGCTCATATCCCTCAACATCATTATACTTCAAATCTTGAAATTTTGCTACTGATGTAGGAGCGTTTTTAGCTCCTAAAACCTCAACAATTTTCTTAAATTCTTCGTTATCAGCCTTACGGTTATTGTCACGAATATCTCGATTCAGTTGCTTACGCTGCTCTAAGACATCAGCGCTTTCCTTGCTCCATTTTTTAGACCAGACATTTTTCTTTTTGCCATCGCCTGTCTTGTAATCTACAACACACCGACAATTACCATGCCTCCGATAAACATCTTTTGGCACTTTAGGATAGTCATAGGTTCCAGCTAAACCACGACACCAGTCACAGCAATTCCAAACATGTTCTCGTGTAATTTTAGGGCTTAACCCCACTTTTGCATGAAATTCTACGTTTTCCTGAATCGTATCATCGACAATTCCCTGCGTAAACGTCACAATTGGATCACCCAGTAGCCACTTCACACTCTCAAAATCATCAGCGGTAGACAAACGATTGACCAAACCGTCAATCTTGTCTTGATTCAAAGCTGGCACTTGCGCTTTTAAGCCCAAACCAGCCTTTTCATTTAACAATTGCTGAACATCTCTCGCATAACCGCTGACAATATCAAAATTCCGCCCTAGCGTGTCCTCCAGTAAACGTTTAGCGATATTGTAATACATTTTACCGTCTGGTAACATATCAGCGCTTAGAGAAGCTCCCAGAGCTTGAGAAAGAATATCCCCAACCTCGATAGCCAACTCATTCACGGTCTTATAGGTTGCCTGTTTGACCTTCAAAGTCTCAAAAGCAGCCGCCACCACTTCACTCTTGCCAAAAGATTGCTCAAACTCCGCCTGAATAGACGCTAGTAAAGCAGGTACAATGTCCTTATCCATCTACATTCTCCTTGGGAATAACCGGCACAGCCGACTCATCACCACGGATACCAGTCAAATCACGAATTGTCTCACCAGTAATGTAGCCTGGTAAAGACTGATTGATTTTGATAACCCCATCACCAAGCATGGTCAAGGTCGTCGCATCCGCTTCAAACAACGGCTCCCATTTCGGAACCAATTGAGTGAATTGACTACGCAAGTACGGATACTCATCACGCAAACAAGCCGCCACATAAGCCACATTCAACAAACCAGAACCAAGCGACCGCTGCGCCTTCCGCCCAGCCAATCGCAAATTCTCATGACTCGCCTTGATAGCCTCGACAGATGACGGGTTATCCGACACAAAGCCCAAATCATCCAAGGTCAAGCCCATTTCACCAGCAAAACCAGCCGCTGCCGTCCGCAATTGCTCCGTAAATGGCGACATGCTCGAAGTCGTAAACTGGCCAACAGTCGGCTTGTCCCCATCCTCGTCCTTTGAAAACTGCAACAAACTAGAAACCGTCGCCTGCCACTTATCCAACTTCTCTATGTCAGGATCAGTACCCAAAATATACTTCTGCGGAAACGAATAGAACTCAGCTGTCACATCAGCCCTCTCCAGTGTCCGCTTCGCATACCTCTGATAGTACATCCCAGCCCTCGTAATCCGAGAACGACCAAACGGACGAACTGCATCAGGACGGTGAATAATTGGAACCAACAAAGGAACACCAGTCTCATTCTTGATAGGGGTATGCTTCCCATTCTGAATATAAAGCGTCCAATCTGGCGTAAAGTACGCTTCTAACACCGCCACACCATACTCATCACGCTGTAAGACCGCATACCCTTCCATCAACAGCCCTGTAATCGGATTGAGAATTCCAGTCGCATTACTCGCTTCAATGACCTGCAAACGAGGCTCACCATCCTCACCCTTGGACACATAGACAAAGCTACAAGCCCCAATCAAAGCAGATAAGACCACACTGTCAAAAAAGACATCAGGGTTATTCTGTTGGAAGATTTTATTCACCTCAAAACCATCATTAGCAAACTCACGAAAGACCAGCCTATCTGCCAAGCTATCCACACCCTTCGCACACCAACCAAGCACAGCCTGATACTGCCTACGAATCTCAGGCGGAATTGTAATCCCTATCGGAGACTCCTGATGTTGCATCGCATACTGCTTATACCTCAAATCCACCCTCGACTTCACCGAAGCCAACTTAGACCTAAGATAACTAATTCCTTTTAGTCCCATTTCACGCCCTCATATGTCTTAAAATTTTACTTTCACGTATCGGATTATAATGTTTGAAATCTCTATACCATGTTTCAAAATCATGTCCAGCCTTAGAACAATTGCAAGAACGACAGGCAGGCACTACATTCGATTTAGCATAAGCGCCTCCTTTATCAACCGAAACAATATGCTCATGGTGTAAGCGCTCGTTGAATGTCTCAAAATGTTCTAGTTCTGTCATTCCACAATACGCGCAAGACCTGTCAAAAAAATCAAGAGTATCTTCCCACTCCTTTTTAGATAAGTCACTTTTCCCGCCATGCTTCAATGTCCTAGACCTCTCGTTAATTATGCGACGTTGTTCTGGGTGTTCACAATCCCATATCTTAGAAGTTTCTTTGCATTTCTCAGCGTTAGCGTGATAATAATTTCTTTGATAGTTGCGGATTTTTTCTTTTTTCCGTTGATAGTATTTTTTCTTCTGTTCAGAAATTTTATGCTTCCTATGTTCATATTTCTTTTTATCAGATATTCGACGACAATCTTTGCATTGACTTTCAAAACCATGCTTTTTATTTTTATTCCTGTAAAAGTTTACCTCATTCAATTCTTTCTCTTCTTGACAAACTTTACATAATTGAACAATCATTTTCTACTCTTTTTTTCATTTCTCCCACGCACAAAAAAATGTACAGTGACGGCGGGAAGCTCGCGAGCCTCCGAGGGGAGGGTGGTATCCCCCTCTTCCTGACAAGACTGCAAGATTTTCATATTTTCGTCTCTATACATTTTCGTTGCGTTATCCTTTGTATGAAATCCAATCACAACTTTGCGGAAGATTGCGATTTCCGATTACTTTTTTGTCGCTTGCTCTTTCATCAGCATATAACTTATCAGACTTCTGTCTATTACATTGCCAATGAGCAAGTTGTAAGTTATCGATATCAGATGGATGACCATTCTTAATAACTGGAATGATGTGGTCAATAACTGGGCTGAGTGGATGAGGATACTTCAAACTCTTATCTACTGCATTGCCACAGATACCGCAAACATTGCGAGTCTTTAGAATAATCTTCTTGTTCTTTTCGAAGGCTACCCGGTGTTTTCCTTTGCGGTCTGCCCTTACTTGCATGGGGGCTCCTTTCGTGAGGGGGATATTTTCAGGGGAGGGAATTTTTGAATTAAGATGATTTTTTCAAGGATAGGGGGGTAAAATATCTTCTCATTTTTTTAGTGATAAGAGGGTGATTTTTTAGTTATCTGAATGTAACTTATCTTACATTCTGTTACTTTCAACACCACCCCCAAAACCTCAATATTATCAATGGTTTAGGTTAAATTTTTAAAAATGAATGTAACATTTTTTCATTATGTCACTTTCAATAGTCAAATGATAGAATAGCTTCATCTAATTCATCCTGTTGATAACCTATATAAATCAAGGTAATGGTAGGGCTAGAATGATTAAATATCTTCTGTAAAGTGACCACATCATGAGTCTGATTGTAGTAATGATATCCAAACGTCTTCCTCATCGAATGACTGCCTAACCCTTTTAGACCAATGTGATGACCTGCATTCCTAATGATTTCCCACGCAGTTTTACGTTGAATATGCGTTATTTGAACACCATTTCTTCTATCACGCTTTCGGCTAGGAAAAAGATAATCATACTCTTTCAAATTTCTATGTTCAATATAGTTCTTGATAGCTTTCTTTAATTTAGGATGAATGGGAAAAGTCCTTGTTTTTTTGGTTTTTCTTTCGATGACTCCTATACGTTCTCCTTTAACATCTCGAACCTTCAAGATAATATAATCACTGATACGAATACCCGAATAAATACCAAACATAAACAGGAGGTAATCTCTCTCATTCTTCTCTTTCAGATAGTCTTTGATACGCTCAATATCATCAACGTTCCTGATAGGTTCAACTGATTTCAAATCCTTACCTCCTTTACACGTAGCAAAAAACAAGAGGAACTCCCCTTGCTTTTTCGTTCATAATACCATTTTATCATTGAAAAACAGATAGAAACTCCGCTGTTATTCCGCTATTATTCCGCTCAGAGCAACCAACCTACCTGATCTATACAATTCTGCGAAAGCCAACAAAGCATTATTTCTAATCTCATGATAGCGCGTCTTTTCATATCCTAATTCATCTTCTAACTCTTGATTTGACTTTGGATATGGAGCTAGAAATAAATCATACAAAATCCGCCTATGGTACGGGTCAAGCAAATGCCCAACTCCGTACTCAATCGCATCCAATTCAGCCACTGCATCCACCTTGTTAATCGCTAGCCTTTCAACTGGTCGGCTTGGTGTACCATGCGACTGCCTCGGTTCAAAGGAGTATGTCGCAGTGACTTTCTGACCGTCAACATCGCCTGCAATCCGTCGCCACCGTGGATATTCTTTCAGTTTCCTTTTTGCATTTCTGATTGTCTGCTTCTCATCAATTTCTGGAAAAAAAGTCACTCTCGCCTCTCCTTTGTGATATAATATTAGTGAGTTTATTATCCACAAGGAGTCAGCGATTGCTGGCTTTTTGTTTGTTATTTTCCAGTATCCGTAATTACATCACCAGTTGTCTGTACTTGAACCCAACCGTGCTTCATACGAGCATCTGCTTCTTTCATGCGGATAAGGTTATCTGTAATTGATTCAGATAGTTTTTTATTCGCATCCGCTTCTGCTTTCGCTTGAATCTGTTTTGTTTCAGCTTCAATTTTTGCTCGCTCTTGTTCTTGCTTAGCAGTATCAACTTCTTTTTGTTTTACAGCTTCATTCTTAATAGCTTTTTCGATGTCGTCCCCTGCGTCTGTATCAATGATAGTCACAGCTACCAATTCAACTCCATACGAATCCAAACGCTGTTTCAAAGCCTGTTCAAACTCGGTATAGACCTGATTTCGTTTAGAACCGAGTAATTCTACAATATTGTAGTTGACAGAAACCTCTTCCATTGCCCGCTGAACCGCAGGCTCGATTCCTTTTTCTGCCAATACTTCTACATTACGAAAATCACGAAAGACTTTCATCGCATTCTTTTCAGATACCCGCCATTTCACGTCAATTGTTGAGTCAAGATATTGTGCATCGTTTGTCTGCGTAGTGACTTTCTCAATTTTAGTTGTTTGCACCTCTGTGGATAGTTTATAGATTTTATCCAGAAATGGAGTATAGATGTGATAGCCGCTCCCTAGCGTTTCATCTTGAACACCAGATACTGCGCTGTATTTTACCCCTACTGTATTTGCCGGTATTTTGGAAACTGCCGTAACTCTGAATAGCCCTCCGAGCACTACTACGCTACTCAAAACAATTCCTGTTTTCATTGCATTGTTCATTCTCATTTTAATCCTCTTTCTCTTTTTGGTTTTTTCTGATACGAATACCACGGAAACATCAATATAATTTTCCCACGTTCTGACAAGACTTTGCCTTCCGTTTTGGGCTTTGGCTTTGGAGTTGGCTTCGACCGCTCACATTCTAGCCTACGAGCTTGATTATAAAGCTGTTTGATTTTAAGACTATTGCCATCACTTATAGCATAACCTCGCTTCCATTTAGAAATTGTATTAGAGGTTACGCCAACTTTGTCCGCTAGTTGCTGTTGCGTCCAATAGTTCACTTTCAGTATGTACTCAATTTTCTCGGCTATGGTCATGTTCACCCTCCTGGATACTGTACATATCTGTTCATCTCTTGCAACTGCTGTGTGAGGACCTCATTACGTTGGTACAGACCATCGATTTGGCTTTGTAGATTGCTGATGGCTAATACCACCATAAACAGCGTAGACAGCAGAAATATCACAATGAGTATGATGACTGATTTTATGTGTGTGGTCATGGGTTAACCTCCTCAAAAACGACATAATAAAAATATCGATAACTACCATAGTCAATCACTAACTGACCTTCTTCATGCCAAAATCGGTAGTACGGCGCAATGATTTCACGCTTTTCTCTGACATGATTGTCAATTAGGTCAAAAGCATGCTTCTGTGTCTTGCACTCGCCTAGCAGCTCTTTTTCGCTACTAGTCCCCCAATAGACTTTCATCTCACCACTCCTCTCCATTTTCTACACGCTTGACTTCCTCAACTTCTACACCGTCGCAAGCAAACACCCATCCAAAACCTGCTTCTTCTAGTTCTTTTTTGGTGAAAATACCTGCACGACTGTCACACAAGTCAGTTGAGAAAAATAGGCAACTGTCGCCACTGCATAGTGGTTGCCCGTTGTCCAATTCAACCCGATACTTCTTCTCCTGCTCAACCTCAACCGCATCTAATCCATTCACAATCAAAGTCGCTAAGGCTAACTCTCGCTGACTATTTGTCTTGTCATCATTGTCATATAACCAAATCTGTAGTTTTTCAGCTTTGTCAAAGTCATTTTCAAAATCAGAACTATAGAAATAGCTGAACCATTCATCAAAACCAGATATTTTGTCTTTATATTGCTCATAGTAGTCTGCTGCTACTTGCGGCACAATGGGTTTCTGCAGTTCGTCAATCTGGCGTACGATGTTGAGCACACCCTTCTTTGATATTGGCTCATCAACAAAATGCTCATATTCCCCCATAACTTCAATACGCTTAATCGCTTCTTGTTTATTCATCTGCTTTCTCCATCTCCTTAATCAACCAATCCAAGTGTTGCCGTGCCTTTTTCAAGTCCTCGACACCGTTTTTCTTCTGGAAACGTAGTAGGTACTTGATAACATTGCCCCAACAGTACGCTGCCTTGCCAGCCAAATCACCGACAAAATTATCAATGACGCTCATAGCCTCAAGACCATACTTACCTTGATAGTGTTTTGGTTTTGTTACATTATCAAATTGTTGCATTTGTCATCTCTACCTCCTAAAATGGTAAATCATCTTCTGAAATATCCACTGGACTAGCTGGTCCAAAATATGGCTCATGTTGCTCCATTGAAGCCTGATTTGCCGTCTTATTTTCTTTTGACTTGCTTTCTAGCAGTTGGAAACTATCCGCAATCACTTCTGTCACATAGACACGTTGCCCCTGCTGATTTTCATAGTTCCGTGTCTGGATCCGACCAGTAATTCCCACCAAGTTGCCCTTTTTAACCCAGTTGGCCAAATTCTCAGCCTGTTGTCGCCAGATGACGCAATTGACAAAATCCGCCTCTCGCTCACCATTCTGATTTTTAAAATTCCGATTCACCGCAAGCGTAAAGGTCGCCACCGCTTGATTGGACTGAGTATAGCTCAGCTCCGCATCACGGGTCATACGACCAACTAATACTACATTGTTAATCATTCTTCACATACCTACTTTCTTTGATTTCTCGAGCCATTCTATCCAGCTCATCTTTAAATTCCTGATCAGACAAGGACATCAACCTGACCTTCTCCGACATTCTCAAGTGACAATCATTTGCCCATGACCATGACTGCATCGCAAACAACCTATCCAGTCCGCTCAAGCTTTTCCTCCTCAATCGGATAAAAATTCCCATAAGCCACCAACGCTCTTGATACCATAATCGCAACCGCCCTAGAAGCAAACTTCATCGCTCTTCTAGGTTCAGTGCAGTAAGACAAATCGATGCCAGTACATTTGAACTCCGCATTATGCAGATAGGGCTTACTCTGCTTTGAACCATGTTTTAAGATAAACATCAATCCGTATCCTTCCAGTAATCCATCGCTTCCATAAACTCATCAGAAGCTGTAATATTTTTAGGGACATGAGAATTTTCTCGCTCCCTTCGCTTCGCCTCAATCAACTCAACCGTAGTCAAATTGTCATTCTTCCAGTTTCTCAATATTCCTTGAATGTACCTCAAGTTAGGCTTCGCTTTAAATACTGCTTCTTTCAATGCCTCTAAAATGACATCTGGTTTATATCCATCGTCTGACACCCATTTTTGAATTTCCTCAATTTCCATAGGTGATAACAAGCGACCAAATGATTCTTCTATTTTTCTGATGAGTTCTTTATTATTTATACAACTACTACTAGATAATTCTTTCTCTTGCTCTATCTCTTTATCTAGCTCTAACTCTATATCTATCTCTATCTCTTTCTTTCTCTTTCTCTTTATATCGTCACTTTCGGTCACACTGCTGTCACAAAGTGACACTTGTTTCTTCTCGCGATGTCTCCGCATCCTTGCAGCACTAGCACCTTCTTGCCCTGTCATCGCCTTCGCCTCCGTCAGCAAAAAACTATCTGTCATCACTTCGTAGGTCATCAATTGCTTTTGTTCTAAGAAATTCAGCGTAATACGAACTGCCTCAACATCCTCATCAATTTCAAGAGCTACATCCTCTGCCAAGTCATTGCCAATTCCTTCAAATAAAATCTTACCGTCAACTTCTAAACTAGAAAGCAATAATTTAAGATAAATAATCGTATACGTATCCCCACCAGGAATTTTACGCAACAACTTGATTTCTTTACTGTCAAAGAAACGCTTTTCCAATTTCAACCAGTAAAATCTTTTCGGAGTTTTAACCATCACACCCTCCTATCCAAAATCAATCCTATGCCAATTACGGAGCGATTGGCGGGCTATTTCTCTCTCCTCCGCCTGATACGCAGCCAAAACAGCCAAAGCGTACTCCTCCTTCTCACGCTGTATACGCACATACTCCCTGTGCCTTTTCTGCGCCCTTTCCTCACGGATCATATCCTTGAGCGCTTCAAACATACACAGCACCAGAATAAGCGCCACAACACTGATTCCACCTAACAACTCACTCAGCATACACTTCCGCCTTTCTCATATCCTCAAATGATTGAACCATCTTACGCAAACGGTGATTCTCATACATCGCCTCATTGTACAGCTCCTGATACAAGATAGCCTCCTCATGCTTCTCCTGCGCAATCCGCTTCCACTCCTTGACATCCATCAAAACAATATCCGACTGCTCTTCTTTAACAGCATTCAGCCCCAAAAAATCCTTTAATTTATCAATAAATTTCATCATTTCCCCTTGCTATTTTGTCTTAAAAAACGGTTAACATCATCCAAATCATAAAGACACTTCCCACGTTTTGTCTTTTGCATATAGCGAAACTTCTTCTGGTCACGCCACTTTTCCAAAGTACTACGACCCCAACCAGTTTTCTTTTGAAGTTGCTCTATTGTGACCCATTCTGTCTCATTGTCAACCTCTTTTTTAGCCTGCCTATAAGCCTCCTTATGCAAATTCACAAATTCTCTAAAAAGATCATCTTTAAATGATTGACCAAAAATTTCCGCAATCATCTTGAAACTCCCTCCATTCCATGTTATAATCAAGTAAATATGTTTTTTAGAGCCTGATTGCCGTCAGGCTTTTTTATATTAGAATACCTTGTTTTAATTCTTCTTAATCCGCCGCTTCTCGAAATACAGCGTTGTTTTAGTCTTTTAGGCTAGGTTTTATTGTTTGATTCAATGAGCGTTTCCGAATATTTTCTCGGATAATTCTTTCTAACGCCCCTATTTCCTTGATATTAGCACGTGTATCCCATACATTTGACACGGCTTCTTGATAAGTTTTGGAATGAGCTAGAATATCTTCAATCAACTGTTCAAAATGTTTTTCGATAATCTCTGCTATTGTTTTTTGTTTATTTTCCATGTGTATACCCTCCTACACCACTGCCACACCTTGACTCAAGAACTTATCAATGAAGTAAGTTTGACCCTTACCGGTAATTTTGGTGGTCTTACTGATACGAATGCTCCCGTTAGGTTCATTATGTGTACGTTCCTTGACTTCAAACAGCTTCATATCCATGCTCCGTTGCGTTGGCATATTGTAGCTCTCACCCTTTTTGCGAATCAAGAAGCCATTATCACGTAGCCAAGCAAACAGCCGATTCTGTCCGATGTTATAACCATTCTGTCGCAAGATTTTCGCAAAATCCCCAATCAAAATAGAGGTTGAACTTGCTTCTACTGCTTCAGCGAACAGTACCTTTGGCCTATCTGCCTCAATCTGCGCTTCTAACTGATGAACTTTCTTATCCGCCATAAGTAAGGCTCTAGCCATGATTTTTTCTGGACTATTAAAGTCCTTTTCTACTTGAATGAAATACTGACGAACCCGCTTACCTTTATCAGTACGCTGTATCATGGCGATTTCTTTGGCCATATCTAATTTGATGATGTGGTCAACCTTGTTCTGCTTTCCACCATTTGAGTTGTGTCCAAAAATGGACGTTACTAGATAATCTTGATTTTCAATAAAACCATATTCCGTCATACGATTAAACCAGTTATCATACCGTGTCTTAACTTCTAAAATCTCATGTAGCTGCCTACCAGATACGACCGGCTCTTGTTGCTCGTTAACTGTAACTTGTATAATGCTATGCATATTGCTCCTTTCTATGTAGGTAATTTCAGAAATTTTCAAATATCTTCCAAAAGATATCAGTTTTGTGTTTATTTTCTAAATTCATCCAAGCTGACATCTAGTGCGTCAGCGATTTTCACCATGTTGTCAAAATAAATACGTTTGCTCCGACCAGCTTTCAAATCAATCAATACATTCTGATTGATACCAGCTTTCTTACTAACGGCATACATCGTCATACCTTTTTCATCCATAATTTGCTTGATTCTCTGCCACATAACTTTCCCTCCCTGACACCATATATAGTGTTTTGAATCTATAACGCCTATACAATAATTTTAGGTGCTTTCAACTCTATGCCGTTAATATTCGCGGTAACTATAGTATTACCTACACAGGTAATAACGTCCTGAACTTGCTTTTGTGCAGGTTCTTTTTTGTTATATGGTCTCATCCTCTCCCTCCTTTCTTGTGGTATAATAAAAATAAAATGACTGGAGAAATCTTATGGATTCAAATAAATTAGTTTGCCTCTTTTGTGATTGTTCTGTACCGAATCATTATAATACTTTTAGAGAGGTAGACTTTTTCTTTTTAAAAGACAGAGCGCACATTGCCTCTTCCGACAATGTAGAATTTTCAAAACGTGATTTAATCACATTACAAATCATGGATTGCCCAAATTGTAGAGAGGTGTCTATCGATATCATCGGAGTTGGAAGTCAATTTCCTAATCGTACTGTCCATTTTCACCCAATTTCTCAAGCTAAACAATATCCCGATTACATTCCAAAGGGCATTGTGGAAGACTACGAAGAAGCTCACGCCATTCTTAATCTTAGCCCAAAAGCTTCAGCTACACTCTCAAGACGATGCTTACAAGGAATGATTAGAGATTTTTGGGGAATCACTAAGGCAACACTATTTGACGAAATCAAAGCTTTAAGCGATAAAGTCGACCCCAGCACTAAAACTGTTCTTGATGCCTTAAGAAAATTAGGTAATATTGGCGCTCATCCAGAAAAAGATGTTAACTTAATTATTGATATCGAACCCAACGAAGCTCTCAAGTTACTCAAATTTATAGAGTTACTGATGCAAAAATGGTATATCGAACGCCACGAAAATGAGCGGTTGCTCCAAGATATTGTAGATATGGATATTGATAAGCAAGCGCAACGAAAACCTAACTAGCAGGATCTAATTCAAAGATTAAATTTCCGTCCATGTCATAATATTGAATAATCACTCTTTTGGGATTCTCGCGTAACAGTGTCAAACGAATCATTTTCTCCACCGATAACGCGACAGAGACTTCTTTTACTTCCATCACTTCTTCCTCCGTTTCACAATCTGCCGTATCACAAACGACAACAGCAACAATACAGCCTTGTTTTATTTGGTCATTTCCCTGACCTTCCTACTCCACAAGCTCATCCACCGTACAGCCCAATTCACGAGCCACCGCCTTCGCCTGTGGGAGTGTTAATGCACGTAAGTTATTTTCTACCCGAGATAAAAACGAGTAGTCTAATAGCGACTTTTCTGCCAGCTCACGCAAGGACATTCCACTGCCCTCTCGTAGCTTACGCATGCGCTCACCATAAGTCATATCTGCCCTCCTCTCCATTAGTTATAGTTTGTTGTGTTTGTCAACAACAAACTTTGATAAATGTAGTTTATCAAGCAAATTTTTTTGAACTTTTGTCTGACTAATTATGTATCTCATTTTGAGATATATATTTTTTTAGAAAAACAGTTCATTCTCTGACATTTTAAAATGCTGAGAAATCACTGCTATTTCATAATCTTTAAAAGGAGCTTCTCCTTTTTCCTTTAGTTCATATTGTCGCCGATTTTTCAATCCAATTAAATCAGCCATAAAAGTCGTCGTCAATTCTCTGGAAAGTCTCTCCTGTCGCAACTTAACCTTTGGAACTAAAAATTTTTCTTTAACACTTTCTTTTTTATTCAATAATTTCACTCCTTTCACTAGTATTTTTTACCGAAAACCTTACAAAAGTCTATATCCCTAACAGCTTGAAAGCAATGTTCACGAGCGCTGAAGCTCCGATAGCTACTAAAATAATCAGCGCCCAATAAAAGAAACTGTTTTTTTTCATTGTCTATCTATCCTTTCTATGCTATAATGAAGTCAATCAATTAAGCGTAGGGGGCTTTCGCCCCTCTCGCCTAACCTAGTAGCTTTGTAATCAAGGCGCTTGCGATTGCACTGATTACTGCTACCATGACTTCCCTTTTTAGGGAAGTTTTTTCTTTTTCAAGATGGATATGTATTTCCGTCTTGTAAGGTTTTCGGTATCTCAAGTTTATCACCTCCCTCAACCTTATGTAATTATTATATCTCATTTTGAGATATATGTCAACAGTTTTTTATCACTTTTTGAGATTTTTTTATTTATTTTTTTATCTCATAGTGTTATAATAGGTAGTGAAAGGGGGATATACTAATGAATATTCTCGGTGATACTATTAAAACAATTAGAAAATCTAAAAAGATGACTCAGACTGAGTTAGCAAAACTTACAGGTTTTAAACAGAATACTATTTCCAATCATGAAAACGGAAATAGAAATCTTGATGAAATTGACATACGAAAATACGCCGAGGCTCTCGGAGTATCTCCTCAAGATTTATTCGATTTATCCAAAACCTCCACCGCCTCACCAGACGCAAAAAATGGCACCGTACAGGCGATAAATGATAAGGTGGTACAATTACACCCAGAGCGCCAAGAAAACGTTCTGGAGTACGCTACGGAGCAATTAGAGGAGCAAATAAAAGAAAATACTCCCCAACCAGAAAACAAGGTAACATCTATCTCTGAAAAAAGAGTTGAGTACGAAGCTAGAAAGCGCGTTGAAAAATCTGCACCAGGTAAAGTTTCAGCAGGGACAGGCTACTGGCAAGAAGATGACTACGACACGATCGTATCTTTCTACGAAGATGACATCCCAGACGATGACGACTACGACACGATTGCTATCGTCGTTGGCCATTCCATGGAGCCAAAGATAAAAAACGGCGACTTCCTCTTTATCAAGCTCACCAATTCTGTTGACATTAACACAATTGGCATCTTTCAGGTTGACGGCGAAAACTACGTCAAAAAACTCAAAAACGGCTACCTCGAATCCCTCAACAAAGATTATAAAGACATCGACTTCAAAGACCATGACGACATCCGAACGATTGGTGAGGTTGTAAGTGTTTATAGGGAGAAATAAAAAACCATAGCAGATGAGGCTATGGTCAGAGAGGATATTATGGATTGATTGAATAAAGGAGGTTATTATGACAGCTATTCCGCTGAAAGAAAATTTATTTAAAGCAAAGATTGCTGCGGTACGTATTGCACACAGTGGAGACAACTCTCTTTTACCGACAGCGAATACAATTGACTTCTTACCAGCTACATTACCGTTATATGCAGAAATAGATTTTTTTAATATTATAAGCGACTATGATTATACATTATCCGTCTCTTTGATTACGGAGTCATTGCATACTATACCAGTACATGCTACCCGAGTAAACATTCCAGCCTATCAAATGTCTTACAAATCTGGGACTCTAGGAAAAGCACAGGGAAATATTGATTTTAATATTATCTTGGAAAGCGAAGGAGACTATCTATTTCTGTTTACTTTTCTTGATATTAGTGGCGAAGTGCTAGATACTTATTATCAATACCTTACTATCGTTAAGGAGTAGGATATGGCTGATACATCAAATATTAACTTAGGTAACTCTAACAAGGTTACACAACTACATACTACTCCACAGACGAAAAAAGGAAAGTCTATCGATGCCTTAATGAGGCATATAAGAAAAAAACACAACATAGCAATATCTGGTAGCAATCAAAAGAGAAAATTGAGAAATATTGGATATTACCACGGTTATAAAGCATATAAATTTGTAAAAAAGAAGAACTCTCCATTAAACATTCAAAACTTTAATGACGTGAAAAATATTTATGATTTGGATAGCACCCTAAAAGCGTTACTATATCCAGAGATGATGAAGTTTGAAACTGCTATCAGTAACTACACGCTTGAAACAATTGTAGAAAATAACCATACAGATCTTAATTTTATTTTTAAAAATAGACTAAATCATTTTGATGATTTTCCCAAAAACAGTAAGGACTATAGTACAGAGATGGAGAATCATCTTAAACTAAAAAGCAGGCTAGAGAGTCGCATATCTGAAATGTATAAAAACAGTAATATACTGAAGCATTATCTCCATAAAAATAAACCTGTTCCTATATGGGCAATCTTTGAGCACATTACCTTGGGCGACCTTGGCGCAATTGTTACAAGACTTAATAATGCTAATAGAGAAAAACTATTAAATTCTCTTTGTGTGTATGATGTTAGCCTAGACACTAAGAAAGAAATACTAGCAAGGCATGTATTCATACTAAAAGAACTACGTAATGCTATCGCACACAATAGTGTCGTCTTTGATTGTCGATTCAGGACTATAAAAATTAAAAAGGGACCTATGACATTCGTTGAAAAACATACTGGTCTAGCTAATATAGATTTTACAACTATTACCGATTATATTGTTCTAATTGTTTTTTATTTAAAGAAACTTCGATTTAGCAAGACTGAACTATTGGCATTTGTAACTTCTTATGAAAAAACAATAAAGGAGTATAATCAAAAAATTAACTCCTCTAACATGCAACTCATATTTGGAACAGATGCGCTACAAAAAATAATAGATTTGAAAAAATTTATTCAGTAGTTCTTGATTTTCCCTTGACAACTCCACTTCAAAAGAGTATACTGGTAATAGTAATTGCGGTAGTTCTTTTCGGAGGCTACCTTTTTTTGTACCTATACAAAAAATAAAATAATTTTATTAAATAAAAAAGCCCTACGTTCAAATTTTGGTCGAGGAGAGCGTAAGGCGATTGTGTATAGTAAAAACCTGCTTTGCAGTAGGTCCCTTTACTGTACCCATTTTACCAAGAAATGAGGATAAAAGCAATGGAAATAAAGTCCTATAAAAAGAAAAATGGCACTACTGCTTATGGTTTCCGTGTTTATGTTGGAAAAGAAAATGGAAAAGACAAGTACATCAAGCGCCAGGGATTCCCAACAAAGGGGAAAGCTAGAAGCGCACTTCTCCAACTTCAAGAAGAACTGGAAAATGCTTCTGAAATCAAAAAGGACATCACCGTTGAAGAAATCAGCAAAAAATGGCTGAAAGAATACTATGAAACAGTCCAAGAAAGCACCTACATCAAGACTGAACGACTGATAAAAAATCATATCCTGCCAACCATTGGATCAGAAAAAGTAGCAAACATCACACCATTGCAAATGCAAGAACATCTCAACTCATGGATGAGAAAACTAGTTTACGGCCGAAAACTCAAAGGACTAGCTTCTAACCTCTTCAAGTATGCCATCCGCTATGGCTATTTAGAGAGAAACCCCATGGACGGTGTTGTGACTCCTGCCAAAAAACGGACAGAAGATGACATCGATTTTTATGACAAAGATGAATTAAAAACCTTTCTTTCCTACGTTGAAAAAACGCAAGATATAGAAAAGATTGCCCTCTTTCGCCTTCTAGCCTTCACAGGAATCCGAAAAGGGGAGCTTTTAGCCCTCCAATGGGACGACTTGATAGAAGATACCATACAGATAAAAAAGGCCATTACACGAGGATTTGGAGGCGAAGAAATAGGTCTCACCAAGACAGCAAGCAGCAACCGCCTTGTCAGCATTGACAAACAGACCAAAGAAATCCTCCTCGAGCTAAAAAAACAATTTCCGCACACCAAATTCATGTTTGAATCAGAAAACGGCAGTCACCTCTCCAGCTCCCTACCTAGAAAATGGCTCTTACAAATCCTCAAAGAAACAACACTCCGACCAATAACAATCCATCAATTCAGGCATACACATGCCAGTCTCTGCTTTGAAGCAGGAATGACCCTCAAACAAGTCCAATATCGCCTAGGACACTCTGACCTAAAAACAACAATGAACATCTATACCCATATCACCAAGCAAGCCAAAGATGACATCGGAGAAAAATTCTCAAACTATATCGATTTCTAAAAAACAGACTCTTTTCAAAAAAGGGTCTGTTTTTGGGTCTGCCTTTTTCAAAAAACAGTAAAAATGACCAAAAAAGAAAAATTTAAAAACGTTGTCAAATCAACGTTTTACGAACTTTTACAAAAGAATAAAAATATATAATGGAGCCGGTGGGAGTCGAACCCACGTCCAAACACCTGCCAACCTATTCATCTACAACTATAGGTTATGTCTTGATTTAACTTGAATACGACACATAACTCAAGTCCTATACAAGCGATTCAGTGCATCTCTTTTAGAATTTACTGACACAATTCTAACGTAGCTTGCTTATTTTAAGACTAGGAAGCAGACACAAGCAATCCGCTCTACTAGTCACGCAGGCAGGTTATTAAGCTACTAATGCGTAAGAATTTGTATTTTTTGCAGTTATATTTAACTGGCGTTTTACATCCGCTAGATGAGTTGCAGAACAAGCCTCATAATGCCTGTCGAATCCGTAACGACCCCTCGATTAGAGCACCTTACCATTATACCAGATTAGATAAAAAATAGCAATAGATTTCAATTTTCTCTTTTCCAAAACAGCAAAATGTGTGATAGAATAGAGGTATGTATAAATTTTGGCAAAAAACCTTTCAAATCCTTAGTATTTTCACCTTGGTTGCAAGTGTCATACTTGTGATTTGGTTATATAAAATTGGAATTTTAAATGATCAAAATGTCCTGGCAGACACGATAAAAAATCATGGTGCCTTTGGTAGTTTGACATATATTTTTATTCAAATTATTCAAGTTGTTTTTCCAATTATTCCAGGCGGTGTCACAACCGTTGTTGGCTTTCTTGTCTTTGGCCATTGGTGGGGATTTGTCGTCAATTATGTTGGAATTTCAATTGGCAGTGTCATTCTTTTTTGGCTAGCACGAAAATACGGCAAAGCCTTCTGCCTGCTCTTTATGACAGAAGAAACATTTTATAAATATGAAAGTAAGATTGACAACAAGAAAAGCTATGAAATCTTTTTTATCCTTTGTATGCTTTCCCCTGTATCGCCAGCTGATGTCCTTGTAATGATTACTGGATTAACTAGCATGAGCTATCGCAAATTTACGACCATCATCCTTCTTTGCCGTCCATTTTCCATCGTTGCTTATAGTTTCCTATGGATTTATGGTGGACAGTGGTTACAACATTTTCTTAAGTAAAAACTTCGTTAGAAATCTATTCTAACGAAGTTTTTACTTATTTGATACCTAGAGCAATCCGTGCATAACGACTCATTTTCTGAACCGTCCAAGCTGGTGACCAGACGAGACGAACATCTACTTCTGTCACTTCTGGAATCGTCCCTAATACATCATAAATCTGATCCGTAATCAAATCAGCCAAAGGGCACCCCATCGTCGTTAAAGTCATATCAATCTCTGTTTTGCCATCTATGAAGCGAATCTCATAAATTAACCCAAGATTGATAATATCAATTCCTAATTCAGGATCAATGACTTCTTCTAGGGCATGAAAAATCTGTTCCTGAATTTCTTTTACTTGTTCTTCTGTATAAGCCATTGATAGCTGTCTCCTCATACTATAGTTTATAAAAATGAGTGCTGATACTACCTATCCGTAGACCTGCTGTCGTATTTCTAGACAGGCGTTAAAAACCTCCACTCGACTGGCTCGCTTTCTGGTTTTCGAGCGATCGTTAAAACGGTTCACCGAACTGGCCCACTCTCGTATTTTTAGGTGGGCGCTGATACTGCCTATCCGTGGCCTGCTCTCCAATTTCTGGGCAGGCGTTAAAAACCTCCACTGGAGGTTTTTAATCCTCAATAAAGTCGCGCAATGGTTTGCTTCTGCTTGGGTGGCGGAGTTTGCGGAGGGCTTTTGCTTCAATTTGGCGGATGCGTTCGCGGGTAACGTTAAAGACTTTACCGACATCTTCTAGCGTACGCATTTTCCCATCATCCAGTCCAAAACGCAGGCGAAGAACATTTTCTTCACGGTCTGTCAGTGTATCCAAGACTTCGTCTAGTTGTTCACGAAGGACAACACGTGTGGTGTAGTCCACTGGATTTTCAATTACTTCGTCTTCGATAAAATCACCAAGATGGCTATCGTCTTCTTCCCCAATCGGCGTTTCAAGTGAAACAGGTTCTTGGGCTATCTTCAATATTTCACGGACCTTATCAGGTGTCATGTCCATGCGTTCAGCAATCTGCTCTGGTGTTGGATCTTGTCCCAATTCTTGGAGTAAATTGCGCTGTTCACGGACCAATTTATTGATGGTTTCAACCATATGAACTGGAATCCGAATAGTGCGAGCCTGATCAGCAATAGCTCGTGTAATAGCTTGACGAATCCACCATGTTGCATAGGTTGAAAACTTGAAACCTTTTGAGTAATCAAACTTATCAACGGCTTTCATCAAGCCCATATTTCCTTCTTGGATTAAATCTAAGAATTGCATACCACGACCGACATAGCGCTTAGCAATCGAAACGACCAAACGAAGATTGGCTTCTGCAAGGCGTTGCTTAGCTTCTGGATCACCAGCTTCTACCGCTAGAGCTAATTCTTGTTCTTCTTCATTGGTCAAGAGTGGAACAACCCCAATCTCTTTCAAGTACATGCGCACAGGATCATTTACTTTAGCAGAATTGCTACCGAGTAACTCTTCATCTGTCAATTCAGGTTCTTCTTCAACTTGGAGAGCACGCGCACTTGGATTGCCGTTTTTATCAACAATTGCAATCCCAGCATCCTGGATTCGTTGCAACAAGTCATCAATTCCATCTGCATCCAAGGTGAACGGTATGACCAACTGATCATTGATTGCATCATCTGTTGCTATACCCTCTTTTTTATGGTTACGGATAAAATCCGCAACTTGAACATCAAAAGTGGTTACTTCTTGTTTTTTATCTTTTTTTACAGTCATAGTTACTCCATTTTTCTTTTCTGTGCAATGAGTTGTGCCAATTCATCAAGTGCTGCTTCGGTATTGCCAATATGAACCTGTTCTCGAATAACTCGCGATTTCTGTTGATTTTCTCGTTTCAGCTGTTCTTGTTGCCGCTGCCTTTCTAGCTCTTCCAGTTCGTTTTCGCCTACCTCCTCTGGCAATTTTTCCTCCAATACCTGATACCAGGCCCGTTGGACCTGTTCTGTTTGCTGTGCCAAATCATAAGCAGTCACCTCCCCATGTTCCTTTAACAATTCAAATAAGACCTGTAATTCTGGTGTAAAAAAGGCAAAATCTTCTCTTAAACGGTAATCATTTAGAATATAAAGATGAGTTACCATGCGGTATAATAAATGATTCTCCGCTCGTACCAACCGAGATAACCGAGCTTGCCGTGGTAATTCTGCTGTAAATGATGGCGACACATTCTGACCAGACAAAACCGTCTGACTTCTGGCCTGTCGCTCATGTACACGCAGACGATTGACTACATCTTCTACCTGACCATAGTTGAAGTCAGGTAAAATATCCGCCACCTTATATATATACGAATTTTGTGCCGTAATCGACTTGTTTTTGGCAATAATGGGAGCAATTTGATCTACAAAATCAATCTGTATTTGTAAAGTATCTGGATTTTCAGGCTTGAGATACTGAATCAGAAATTCAACATCGCTAATGCGACTATTGGTCAAAACTTGATGCAAGAGCTCCTCGGAATTCCTCGTAAGGAACTCATCAGGATCCATGTTTTCAGGCAGACTGATAATTTCTACTTGAAATGCTTGCAATTTCTCCAAAGCCTTTGCGGTCGCAGCCTGTCCTGCTCCATCTCCGTCATAAGTTAAAATCACCTTTTTACAGAATTTTGCTAAATGGTGAACATGTTCTCTAGTTAAGGCTGTCCCCATTGAGGCAACCGCATTGTCAACTCCCGCACGATGAGCTGCAATGACATCCATAAAGCCTTCCATTAAATAAACTTCATGGCTTTTCTTGATACTTGCCTTGGCCTTATCTAAATGATATAGCTCATAACTTTTATTAAAAATGGCAGTACTTCTACTATTTTTATATTTGGCGACTTGTTTATTTTCACTATCTTTTTGCTGCCAAATCCGTCCTGAAAAAGCAAGCACCCGTCCATGCTCATCCGTCAAGGGAAACATAATTCTTCCCTGAAAGGCATCATAGATCAAGTTATTTTCAGCAGGATTAAACAAACCTGAAGCGAGCAAATCCTGTTCAGTAAACTTATCAGACAAATGTCTGTACAGATAATTTTGCTCCTGCGGTGCAAGTCCAAGTTGAAAGTACTTGATAACCTCATCCGTCAAACCTCTTTGATGCAAATACTGTCTAGCTTCCGCACCCATTTTAGTCGTCATCAAGAGAGCATGATAAAATTTTTCTGCCTCTGCGTGAATATCAAAGAGAACTTGATGAGGATGTGCCTGTCTTTCTCTCTGAATAACCGCTTGCTGTTCCAGCTGAATCCCAGCCTTTTCAGCCACTACCTGGACGCTGTCTGTGAAGGAGATACCACGGTATTCCTCAATAAATTTAAACACATCCCCTGACTTTCCACAGCCAAAGCAATGAAAAAATTGCTTGTCTTCTACCACATTAAAGGACGGTGTTTTCTCACCATGAAAGGGACACAAACCCAAGAAATTACGTCCTGCTTTGGTTAAGGAGATTGTTTCACCAATGACATCAACAATATTGACTGCCTGTTTAACTTCATTGATTTTCTCTTTTGAAATCATTAGGACACCTCCTTTCAGTGCACAATCCCAGCTATTATAACATGTTCTATTTTATACTAAAAATGTAAAAAAGTAAAATTTCCGAGCTAGATTACTTGTAAAAAAAAACATTTCGGACTATAATAAAGACTGTTAATTTTTATGAAAGGACATATTTAGGATATGTTAAAAGATCTAAAAGCGTTTTTACTACGCGGTAATGTTGTTGATTTGGCAGTCGGTGTGATCATCGCTACTGCTTTCGGTGCTATTATCACTTCATTGGTTCAAGATGTAATTACCCCACTTTTCTTGACACCTGCTTTGAAAGCTGCTGGTGCGGATAAGATTGCTGAACTTAGCTGGAATGGTGTTGCTTACGGTAACTTCTTGAGTGCTGTTATCAACTTTGTCATTGTTGGTACAGTTCTCTTCTTCATCGTAAAAGGGATGGAAAAAGCACAAAATCTTGCCAAAAAACAAGAAGCTATTGACGAAGCTGCAGCTGCTGAAGTTGCTGGACCAACTCAAGAAGAATTGCTCGCTGAAATCCGCGATTTGTTGAAAAATAAATAATAACGAAAAGGACAGGGAAACCTGTCTTTTTTATGCTAAAAAGCAATACCACTATGGAAAAAGAAGCCAGATTTCTCCAACTCCTTTAGTTTTCTTATTTCTCATATCCATTCGGGTTCTTTGATTGCCAATTCCATGTGTCGCGACACATATCTTCAATTGTTTTTTCAGTTTTCCAGTTTAACTCTGAAAGAGCCTTGTCGCTATTTGCAAAGCAGGTTGCTACATCTCCAGGGCGGCGATTAACAATCTTATATGGTACTGGCACACCATTGACTTTTTCAAAGGCCTGTACAAGCTCTAAAACACTTGTGCCTTGCCCTGAGCCAAGATTATACGTATAAACACCTGTCGTATCTGCAATCTTCTCCAAAGCCTTGATATGACCGAGTGCTAGATCCACAACGTGAATGTAATCACGGACTCCTGTTCCGTCCACTGTATCATAATCATTTCCGAAAATGCTTAGTTCAGAACGTTTCCCAACAGCTACTTGCGCAATAAAGGGCATGAGATTATTTGGAATCCCTGCAGGATCTTCACCAATTAAACCTGACTCGTGGGCTCCAATTGGATTGAAATAGCGGAGTAAGGCAATACTCCATTCCGCATCTGCTACTGCTACATCTCGTAAAATTTGCTCCAACATCACCTTGGTATAGCCGTAGGGATTGGTCGCGCTGGTTGGCATTGTTTCAATGAGTGGAGAAGGATTACTCAAGCCATAGACCGTCGCACTTGAGCTAAAAACTACTTTTTTCACTCCAAATTCGGCCATTACTTCAACCAAAGCAAGTGTCGTCATGATATTATTTTCATAATACATGACAGGCTTTTCAACTGACTCCCCAACTGCTTTATAACCTGCAAAATGAATCGCAGCGTTGATTTTTTCCTTTTCAAATATAGCTCGAAGGCCAGTCTTATCTGCCACATCTAACTCATAAAAGGTAGGAGTTTTTCCTGTTATTTCCTTGATTCGATCTAAGACCAATAAACTTGAATTGGATAAATTATCGACAATTACGACTTCTTTACCTAATTTTAACAATTCAACTACCGTATGGCTTCCAATATAACCTGTACCACCAGTTACTAAAATACTCATGATAACCCCTTTATATCTGTATAGAATAGACAAAAAACAGCCTTACAGCTGTTTTTCAAATGTTAGAATTTTTTACGCTTGCGAGCTGCTTCTGATTTGCGTTTACGTTTTACAGATGGTTTTTCGTAGAATTCACGTTTGCGTGTTTCTTGAAGAGTACCAGCTTTGGTAACCGCACGTTTGAAACGACGAAGAGCATCATCAAGTGATTCGTTCTTGCGTACAACTGTTTTTGACATTATTTTCACTCCCCTCAATTTCAAAGTCTACACTATTATACTTCTATCCCTTCACTTTGTCAAGCTGTTTACAGAAATTTTCTCAAACTTTACCTTGCTTTTCTTTTTGCTAAATTTCAAGTTCAAGTTAGCCAGTCTGTAAAAATTCTCTAGGAGATTTGTAACCCAATATCTTCTTTGGATAGTTGTTAATCCAGTTTTCAATAAATGCGACTTGTTGTTGCGTCGCATTTTT